>JADFLD010000194.1 GCA_022564535.1 Gemmatimonadota bacterium | reverse complement strand
GAAGCCATGTGTGCCTGCGGAGGCCCCGTTGAGGGGGCGATCGTCACGGGCCGGGAGATCGTGGCTTGGTGCCGCGAGACTCTGTCGGAGGGTAAAGTCCCCGACATGGTCCGGTTCTTGGACGAGTTGCCTCGAACGGACACGGGGCAGGTACGCCGGGTCGACCTCTTCCGGGTGTTGCAGTCGGTGGGACCGTCGATCTGATGGGGCCGCGGCGTCCACGGTGGACGTGCCCGAAGGCTTCCCCGACCTCGATCGCGATCATGTGACGTGGACGAGGTGGGGAGGTCTCGCGAACTGACAATACAGTCTGCGAGAAAACTGAATGAATGTTCCGTACACCAGGGCTCCCCATCAGGGGGGACCGGGCTTGGGCGGGATGGATTCGCCCCACGCAGCGCTGCTCATCGATTTCGACAACGTCACGATGGGAATGCGCAGCGATCTCTCCAGGGAGTTGAAGAACCTCCTCGATTCCGACGTCATCAAGGGTAAGGTCAGCGTACAACGCGCCTACGCCGATTGGCGACGGTATCCGCAGTACATCGTGCCTCTCTCCGAGGCCTCCGTCGACCTGATATTCGCTCCCGCATATGGGAGCAACAAGAAGAATGCGACGGACATTCGAATGGCCATCGACGCGGTCGAGCTCGTCTTCATTCGACCGGAGATCGGCACCTATATCCTTCTCACGGGCGACTCCGACTTTTCGAGCTTGGTTCTCAAGCTCAAGGAGTACGGCAAGTACGTCATCGGAGTGGGAATCCAGGAGTCCAGTTCGGACATTCTGGTGCAGAATTGCGACGAATACTATTCATACACGAGCCTGACGGGCCTCACGAAGACCACGGACCTCTCGCACAACGCCCGAGACCCGTGGGTGCTGGTGAAGGATGCTGTGGCGAAGATGGTGCAGCGTGGCGACGTCATGCGTTCCGATCGACTGAAGCAGGTCATGCAGGAAGTCGACCCGACGTTCGACGAGGGGTCGATTGGATATAGCAAGTTCAGCAAGTTCCTCGCCGAGGCGGCTTCACGTGGGCTCGTCATGCTCACTAAGCTCGAGAACGGCCAGTATGAGGTCCGCGCCGGCAAGGGAAGGGGCGGGCGCTCCAGGAGCGACGAAGGCCGGGGCCGGCGCGACCGTGGCCGCGGAGGGCACTCGAGGCGTGGCCGCACAGAGGGAGAGGGGACATCGCCGTCGTCGGCTACTGCGGTGGCGGAGGAGATGACCGCGGAGGCCGAAAGTTCCGACGCTGGCGTAGCTGATCCGCTGGGCGCCTCCTACTCGATGCTGACCGAGGCGCTACGCGCGCTCCATGAGGCAGGGCGAGATCCGGTGCGGGGTTCCGACGTGAAACGCAGGCTCCTGGAGCAGAATCCTGGCTTTGACGAGGCCGAGTTGGGCTTCTCGAAGTTCAGCCTCTTCCTGGCCCAGGCGGCGGAGAGGGGGGTAATTCATCTCGAGCAGACCGAGAATGGCAACCTGGACGTGTCGTTGCCCGGCGAGTCGACAGCGGTGGAGTCGGAAGCACCTTCTTGGGTTCCGGAGGAGACACACTCGGCGGGCTCCGACCTCTCCGAGGAAGGGCCAGGCCCGGTAGGCATCGCGGTCGCCGAGGACGCAGCCGCGTCTGCGGCAGACCCTGCGGTCCGAGCGGGCCCAGTGGAAGAGCCGGTGGTCATCGAAGTGCTCCCACCCGAGACGGATCGGGGCGGGCTTGGACTCGGCCCACGGCGTGGATCGACCCGGAGACGGCTCGGTGAGAGCCCGCCGGCTCTGTTGGACGGACAGGCGTTCGGAGCGGCGTCGGTGCCCGCCTCGAGTGAGGCGTCGTCCGACGGGGTTGGGTCCGATGAGGCCGGTGGGATAGGGTCCGAGAGCGCCGCGGTCGGGAGCGCAGGCGTAGAAGGGCTCGGCCTTCCCAGCGACCCCGGCGCGATCGTTCGCTACCTGACGCACCGCTACAAGGGGGTCGGGGACAAGACCGCGGAGACGCTGGTCGAACATCTGGGTGCGAAGCTGTTCGCGACGATGCACGAAGACCCGGATGCCATCGGTAGGATCGTTCCGGCGGGGCGGGCCGAGCAGGTCTTGGAAGCGTGGCGCGCAGATTATGAGCGCCGCACGGGCCAGAAGAGTTCGGGGGCTCAGGCCGCGAGCGGTCAGGCGTCCGGTGACGGGCGACACGGCGGTCGTGGCCGTTCACGCGGGCGAGGACGCGGCTGACACCCGCCTGTCGCTCATCGCGACGACGTCTCTGGTGGACTTCGTCGAGCCCAGGCGTCTCCCCGAGAATTTTTTTGGGCGCCCCGTCCTCGAGGTAGCGCGCGCGCTGCTCGGCTGTTGTCTCGTGTCGACGATCGACGGTGAGCAGACGGTTGGCGTGATCGTCGAGACCGAGGCCTACGGGGGTTCGAATGACCCGGCTTCCCACGCCGCGACGGCCTCGGGCGTGACGGAGCGAAACCGTGCCATGTTCGGCCCAGCCGGACGAATGTATGTGTATCGAAGCTACGGAGTGCATTGGTGCGCCAACGTCGTCACGGGGCGGGAGGGTGACGCGCAGGCGGTTCTGCTCCGAGGATTGGAGCCTCTCACAGGGGAGGCCACCATGAGCCGCCGCCGGGGCGGGCGGGTCCCCCTCTGCTCAGGGCCGGGTCGACTGTGCCAGGCGCTCGGGATCACGGGCGAACTCTATGGCCACGATTTAGCGAAGCCACCCCTCGTCATCATGCCGGGCTGGGACGTTGACGACGCGAGGGTAGGGCGTTCGGGCCGGGTCGGCGTGAGCGCGGGGGCGCGGCGGCCGTATCGGTTCTATGTTCGTGGCTCGCCGGGCGTGTCGCGTCGAATCCCAGCAACATCTTCGAGGAAATGAGACGAGCATGAGTGACCTGACCTGGATTTCGGTCCTGCCTCCCATTCTCGCGATCGTCCTCGCGATTTGGACACGCCAGGTCTATCTCTCGCTGGCCGGCGGAATCTGGTTCGCGTGGACCATCCTCGAGGGATGGAACCCTCTTACTGGACTCGCGTCCGCCATTCAGGGGGCAGTCGGTGTCTTCGGAGAAGCGGGCGACGCCAGGGTGATCATGTTCACCCTTGTCATCGGTGCGTTGATCGCGACGGTCGAGGCGTCAGGCGGTGTACGTGGCTTCGTGACGCTCCTCGAGGACAACAACTGGGTCAACTCGGCCAAGCGGTCCCAATTGCTCGCTTGGGGGGTTGGCCTCGTCATCTTCATCGAGTCGAACATCACCGTCCTCGTGGCCGGGTCGGTCGCCCGCCCGCTGTTCGATCGATACAAATGCTCGCGTGAGAAATTGGCGTATATCATCGATTCTACGTCTGCTCCGATTTGTATTCTGATACCCATGAACGCCTGGGGTGCGTACAACCTCGGCATCTTGGAGGGGCTCGGGGTAGAGAACGCGCTCGGTGTCTTCCTCCAGTCGATCGTATACAACTTCTACGCGATCGCAGCGGTCGGGCTCACCCTGCTCGTGATCTTGCTGGGCGTCGACATCGGCCCGATGAAGAAGGCCGAGGAGAGGACGCGTGGCGGCCGACTGCTCTGGCCGGAAGCGACCCCTATGATCGACGAGGATGTCCTCTCGCCAGAGCCTCTCGAAGGAGTCGCCCCGAGGGCTCGCAATATGGTGTTTCCGATCGCCGCGATGGTCCTTTTCATGCCCGTCGGGCTTTTCATTACGGGTGACGGGGACCTTCAGCAGGGTTCTGGCTCAACCAGTGTGCTGTGGGCGGTCCTCTTCGGTCTCGCGGTCTCGTGGGTCATGTTGCTCATGCAGAAGGCTTTCACGGCGGACGCGCTCGTCAGGGTCGGCCTTAAGGGCGCCGGCGCGCTCGTGCCGCTGGCGCTGATCCTTCTGTTGGCACTTGAGCTGGGCGATGTCATCGAAATGCTCGGAACCGGACGGTACGTCGCCCAGGTGACTGCGGGCACAATGCCGAACTTCCTCTACCTGCCACTCATCTTCCTGGTATCCGGAGGGATCGCTTTTTCGACCGGCACGAGTTGGGGGACGTTCGCGATCATGCTTCCAATCGCGGTTCCCGCGGCCGCCACACTCGGATTACCCCTCGCACCTTTTGTCGCGGCCTCGCTCTCCGGTGGCGTCTCTTGAGCACCTATATTCCGCGGAACCACCTTCCGAACGCGGTCGCCAGCTCAGAATCACCTTCGACGGACAGCTTACCTTCCTCGATGGCCGCCTCGGGTCTTACCCTACCGGACAACACCAGGGCGAAGGTCTCGCCGTCGCAGCTGAAAGTGACATCGGGGGTCGAAACGCCCGCGGCCTCCAGACGAGGCTCGTTGCCCTCAATGACGATGTCCGACTTGTCCGGGGCGGGCGAGTCCACTAGAAATCGGTAACGCACGGTACCGGTGAACTGGGAGTCGGGCCAGAAGCCAAATCTCACGGACCCAGAAGCCAGTGAATCGGACATCAAACGCATGATGGACGGCAGCCCCCCGGGCCAAAGGTGGACTTCCGAATCAAGGCTCGAGCGTATGTCCCACTCGTGTAGCACCAGCTCTTTCAGCCTCAGATCAATGAAATTGCGCGCCGGAACCAGACTGCCCGGATGGTAGCAGGGCCTATCTCCATCCCCTACACTCAGGCTCGACAGCACCCGTTGAGTCTTTCGTTGGAGGCATCGAATTCGGATAGGATATTGTCTCCAAGGCTCTCTCGTCTGGCTATGGCGCCTCTGCCGATCGCATCGTGAGAAGTAGCTCCACTCGCGGACCCGGCAGGCGGTCGGCCCTCGGGCGGTGACGAATCGCCTTGCAACCCCCTGGTGACGGTCGCCGCGTAAAACTCCGCCACTCCGACAAGATGGGCCACAACATCTCGCACCTGCCAAGACTCGCAGGCGCTGGGCATGCACCAGTCCTCTGCCGTGAGCGCCCCAAGGTACTCGCTGAACCTTTTGGCCTGTGCTTTCAGCGCGTCAATGGGTCCTTTCGTAACGTCCATTTCTCCCCTCCGCGAACAAGCTGGTCGAATTCAGGTTCGTGGCGCGTTTCCCGGGTAAACGCCCTCTCCCCCGGCAAATACTCTTCCCCTCTGTCATTTGCCCTTCCCCCCTTTTGAAGGGTTAGACCA
>JADFLD010000193.1 GCA_022564535.1 Gemmatimonadota bacterium | reverse complement strand
GTGACGGTACCGGGGCATGGGAGGCCGCCCATCGCACGCCCGCTGAGGCGGGAGGTTCTGAGGCTCTTTCTAACTGTGAAGTACTCTGCATGCCTTGCTACCGCCTTACTAGGTAGTTTCAAGCTGCCTGTGCGGTACTCCGATCATAAATATTTGATTGCCATCCTCACCGGACTGAGCCTTGCGGAACTCCCGAATCCCCTTACCGAGCGAAGATCCGATCTCCGGAAGGCGCTTCGCGCCGAACAGAAGCAGGACGATGAGAAAGATGAAGATCATCTCTCCCATTCCAAAGCCACCTAGACCCATCCGTCAAATCCTCCATCGGGGCTCCATGCCCCGTCAGTTCTCGTCAGATCCAAGCGCGCACGATCATCGCGACGATCGAGATGCCCACCAGGGTCAGAAAGTTGAGAGTCAGTGTAACGGGTCCCAGCTCGAATGCGACAGCCACGAGGTCCACCGAGAGAGGCCCTACAGACGCTTCGACCGCTGTCAGGAGGAATTCCCTGGACGCGGTGCCATCCGGTAGAACGAACTCGGTGAGCTTCGTGAGGAGGCCACCGAGGAAGAGGCCCAGAACGAGCGTGAACAAGAATCGGACGAGGCTACGGTGGCCCGTATCGACCAACATATCGCGGGGGGCCATGTCAGCGCCGCCTATCTACGGCGTAGCCGACCGCGTCCAGCAACGCATCCGTCGGGAGGGCGTCGGGCAGCTCCGCCAGCGCCTCACGCGCGCGATCCGCGAAGCGAGCCGCTGCAGCACTCGCGTACTCGAGGCCCCCCTTCGCGACGACGATCTCCACGATGCGACCGATCTCGTCGTCGGACGCATCCACCCGAGTGAAGAAGGAGCGGATCTCGCGCTCCTCGGATTCGGTGGCACGTCCGAGCGCTTCGACCAGCGGCAGAGTCACCTTGCGCTCCCGCAGGTCGTGCCCAGTCGGCTTTCCGGTGACCGCCTCGGTCCCGGTATAGTCCAGAAGATCGTCGGCGATCTGGAACGCCATCCCCAGGTTGTGTCCGTAGAGTGCCAACGCCTTCCGGTACTCCGGAGCGCCGTCGATCGCCCCCATCTCGCATGCGGCGGACATCAATGACGCCGTCTTGGCGGCGATCAACCGATAATAGTCGTCCTCGGAAAAATCGAGCGCGTCGTAGGACGTGAGTTGTCTCATTTCACCCACGGACATCTCGTTCGCGGCGTTCGC
The DNA here is from genome assembly GCA_022564535.1 of Gemmatimonadota bacterium. The sequence goes on along the minus strand of JADFLD010000193.1, from coordinate 3,933 downwards.
AAGGACCACCAGAGCCTCGAGGTTACCGATGCGGGCGAGCTCGGAGACGCCGCGTGAGTACAGATAGTCGCCCATGATGATCGCGACCTGATGGGTCCAGAGCGCATTGACCGTCGGGAGCCCACGACGGAGCGCCGAGTGGTCGACCGCGTCGTCGTGCACGAGCGTCGCAAGATGGACCAGCTCCACCACGGCAGCCAGTGTGAGCGTGTCCTCGTGGGGGGGGGCACCCACTCGACTGGCCAGCAGAAGCAGGGTCGGGCGAAACAGCTTGCCGCTCATGAAGAGAAGGTGTTCGCTAACCTCTTCTATGTTGTCGAAGTCCGAAAGCACGATCCGTCGGATCTCGTCTCCGACACGGTCGAGCGGCTCCCGAACCGGAGCCTGGATCACCGAGAGCTTGGGTGGAACACCCTGAACCGCTCGGATCACATCCACCTCCAAAAGAGGGCTGAAGGTCATCGCCTCGGGCCTTGCAAACCGGCTAGCGGAGCTCTCTGAGCCGCTCAGTCACGTCCGCGAAGTTGATGTCGAGAGAAAACACCTTGTTGAAGAACTCGACCGCGGAGTCCGTCTTGTTCAGAGATTCGTAGGCCCGGCCCAAATAGTAGTAGATGCCGATCATCTCGTCTTCGATCGGGGACGCCACCGCCAGGGCGCGCTCCAGGGATGTCACAGCCGCCTCGTGCTGACCCATCTCGATGAACGTCTGACCAATCAATTCGTACGTCGGGAGGTGGTCAGGAGCGGCGCGTAGCGCAGCTTGGTACGAGCCGATCGCCTCCTCCAGCAGGCCCATCTCCTTGTACGCGGTGCCGAGGTCGTAGTGCGCGCGGACGTCGCTGGCGTCCAGATTCTCGGAAACCTTCTCCTTGAACTGGGACAGCATCTTGGCGAAATCCGCGTCTTCGTCACCGGTCGGCTCCTCGTAAGCGACCGTGAAGCGAGTAGACTTCTCCGCCGTGTCTGTTCCGAGAATCATCGCTCCGAGATCGATGTACCCTTCGTCCGGAACCTTCTCCTCGGTCTTCGACGATCCGTCTGCCTCCGCTCCAGCCGGGCTTTCGACCTCAGCGGGCGCTTCGGCGGCGGCCTCCTCGACGGCCTCCTCGACGGCCTCCTCGACGGCCTCCTCGACGGCCTCCTCGACGGCCTCCTCGACGGCCTCCTCGACGGCCTCAACGGACGAGACGACCTCGATCTCGCTCGTTTCGACGGCTTCCGAATCTCCAGCGTCGAACGTTGAAGCAATGTCAGCGCCGGGAACCGGATCGTCGGCCTCACCGACGGCCGACAGCTCTACCGGCTCTTTATCATCGGCCTCGACCTCGAAGGGCGTCGGGAGCTCGACAGCTTCCTTGGCCTCGTCCGCCACCTCGAAGTCCATCGTCGGGAGCTCGACGGCTTCCTTGTCCTCGTCCGCCGCCTCGACCTCGAAGTCCATCGTCGGGAGCTCGACGGCTTCCTTGTCCTCGTCCGCCGCCTCGACCTCGAAGTCCATCGTCGGAAGCTCGACGGCTTCCTTGTCCTCGTCCGCCGCCTCGACCTCGAAGTCCATCGTCGGGAGCTCGACCGAGGACTCCTCCTCCACCTCGTCGCCCGAAGCGATCTCGAACGCCCCATCGTCCCCCGCCTCGACTTCAGCGGCGGCCTCCTCTTCGGCAGAATCGCCGGCGGCCTCCTCCATCGCTTCGCCAACCGCCGATTCGACCTCTCCCTCTTCGGAATCTCCGAGCGCGTCACCGCCGAAGGAGATCTCGCCGAACTCGGCGACGATTACCCCATCGTCTCCGACGGAGCTCGTCGCCATCGCAGGGATCGCACCGATGTCAGCCTCGGGATCGATCGCGAGGATCTTCGTCTCGACCTCCTCAGCCTGTTCCCTCTCGTCGAGCTGAGTCAGGTGACGGTGGGCGATCAGCAACTGCTCGACCGCCTCTTCGCTCCTTCCGTTCGCGGCCATCTGATCGGCCACCGTGATTCGAACACCGACGTCATCGGGCGCCAGGTCGCAGAACTCGATGAGCGCGCGGAAGGACTCATCGAGATCGCCCGTCTGCTGCATGCGCTCGGCATACGTGAGGAAGTTCGTGCGTGCATCCGGCAGGAAGCCCTGCTCGGCCCGGATCTGACCGATCTTGAGGTACGCCTTGTGGCGGTCCGGAACATTCCGAATGATCTTCTTGCAGACCGCGATCGCGTTGTTGGGAAGGTAGGCCTCACGGTAGAGGTCTACGGCCTTCTCGTAGTGCTCGACCGCCTGATCCAGCTGACCGATCCGCACATAGAGATCCCCAACGCGGTTATACAGGCCGATGTCGACCTGCTCCTCGCGCGCCAATTCCGCAAGCGCCTTGTTGTACTGCTCGAGGGCCTTCTGCCAGTCCTCTTTCTGCTCGTGCTTGCGCGCTTGTTGCTTGAGCGATTCGATGCTCATTCAGTGATGTCCGAGATCTCCGTGCGCCCCCCGCTGCGTGCCGATACATACTCGGCTGCGCGATGGGAAAGAACCCGGGTGGGTCCCAGGTCAAGGAGCTTTAATCTGCCCGCCGTCTCCGGAAACACAAGGGCATCGGGCATCATGCCGATTACCTCTGTTTCAAGCACCGAGCCACCCATCTGGCGGACCTGCGACTCGATTTCGGTGAAAACGGCGAGCGGGGACGTCCGCGCCGGATCCTCCAGGTTCATGGAAATCTGAACCCGATCCTGCCCCTCCAGCCGCAGACCTAGCGCACGAAGGCCGGCGAAGCCCCCGTCCCGTTCCCGGATCAGGGACGCGATCTCACGGGCCTGACCCACGTCGATTCCAGCGACGAACACGTTCCAGGCCAGGAGAATCTCCCGCGCTCCGACACACGTCACCCCTGCCGTGGGATGTGGGCCGAGGGCGTCCTCCGGCAGATCAGGACGGACGCCCTTCGCCCAGTTGCTCGAAAGTCCCTCGAAGCCGCCCCGCCTCAACCCGGCCAAGCCCCGGCCTGGAGGACGAGAGGCGTTGGCGTAGAAGAACACCGGAACTCCAAGTGAGGCGATCCCCTCCCCGACACGCAGCGCCGACGCGACCGCGTCGTTCATGTCGAGTCCGTGCAAGGGGACGAAGGGCATGACGTCGAGGGCTCCGACCCGTGGATGCACGCCGCGGTGGTGTCGAAGATCGATGTGCTCGAGCGCGAAGCGTGCCGCGGCGAGCGATGCGTCCTCCACTGCCGGTGGGTCCCCGATGTAGGTCACGACCGACCGGTGGTGGTCGGAGTCCGCCGACCAATCCAGAACGTCGACATCGAACGAGGCGATTTCTTCCACGAGGGCGCGCACCTTCTCCAAGTCGCGACCTTCTGAAAAGTTGGGTACCGCCTCGAGCACCTTGACCATGCTCAAAGCTAGCAGCCCGCGGTGCGGCGCGCGCGCGAAGGAGGGCCGGGCGCGTTGGGCGCCCGGCCCTCCCGGTCCATCGCTATCGGCCGGCGGGAGACTTCAGCCTCCGATCGCCTCAACCAGGTTGGGGTTGCCCGCTTGGAGCTGGTACGCCCAGTCGAAAATCATGATGCCGTCACCGTTTTGGTCCAATCCGAGCAAGTCGACCCGAATGACCCCGTAGTGGATCTGCGCGTCGTTACCGACCACGCGGAGCACGTAGCTTTCCTGCGTGAAGAGCTGAACGTCCTGCGTTACGTACCCGGAAAGCGGCGCACTCACGATGTCGACGCAACCCACGTCGGCCGCGACACCGCACTTGAGCGCGGTCGTCGAGTAGCCGGTAGGAATGACCGACGTACCCGGACCCGGAACCAGCCACCACCCGTTCGCGTCGGTCTCGAGCCGGAAGTGGCGATCCACGGCGTCACCGGCGATCCTCGGCAGGATACTCTCGTCCTCTGAGAATCGAAAACCTGACTCCGTCGGCACATCAACCTTCCAGCTGTTGATCCA
>JADFLD010000192.1 GCA_022564535.1 Gemmatimonadota bacterium | reverse complement strand
TGGGGACAGGGCGGCTCTGTCCCGTATCTGAACCCCAAATCACCATGACTTCCCCACTTCAATCCCTGATTTCCACCGGCACCAAGCTTTGGCTCGACTCGGTCGACCCCGAATTGGTTGCTAGCAGCCGACGCTCCGGAGCCACCGGCGCGACGTCGAACCCGATCATCGTGGCCAACCTGCTCAAGTCGGGCCGCTTCGACGATGAAATTCGCCTGCGCTTCGACCAGGGGCTCGACGACGAACAGGTGGCCTGGCAAATGACCGACCATCTGGTGCGAATGGCCCAGGACGTGTTCTTGCCGGTTTGGCAACAGACCGCCGGCAACGACGGCTACGTCAGTTTTGAATTGGACCCGCTGCTGGAAGATCCGCAGCTTGGCCCGCCGCACGCCGAGCGGGTGGCTCGTTATGTTGATCTCGGGAAGCAATGGTCCGAGGGACACGACAATCGCATGATTAAGGTGCCGGCCACCGCGGCGGGGCTGGAGTCGTTGGAAGAGTTGGCGGCCGGCGGCGTGACGCTCAACGTGACGCTGGTGTTTTCGCCCCGCCAATACCAGGCGGCCCGCGATGCGATCTGGCGGGGCGTGGGGCGGTCGGGCCGCGAGGATTCGCTCAAAAGCGTTTACAGCATCTTTATTTCGCGAGTCGACGTCTATACGCGGAAACACCTACCTGAGCTCTCCGAGGCGGCACAAGGCCAGGTGGGCATTGTCGGAGTAAAGCGGATCTGGGCAGAGAACCGCCGGTTTTGGGACGGCAAACGACTGCCGCTTCGGCAGGAGATTGTCTTCGCCAGCACCGGCAGAGCCCCAACCCCAGGAGCGCATTCGAGAGACGGTTCACTCGGACCGTGAACTCGCCGTACGTCAGGCGGATGTCTCCGTCGATGATGGCCGTCTTTTCCGAGTACACCTGTGTGGCCCGACGCAAGAAGTCATCGACAAGCAACGGTACTTCCATGGGGACTCGATATCCTGTGAGTGGCGGCTCAGAATCCTACGCGAGCGGTGCGTGGAGCGACAGGATATTCGGGCTAGATCTTGGGTTCGCACGTGATGTAGGTCCACGACGCCCCGAATTCGAAGGCGCCACCAAAGACATGGTCCATCGATCGCTCCATGAGGACAAGTCGATCCTTCACGACGTCTTCCGGGGTCGGCACGCCGGTGACCTTCTCGGCTCCGCCGACCCAGCCCAGTACCCCTTCATGGTAGACGCTCAGGAACTCGAACCACTCCGAGATCCGGGCGGGAATCCTGCGGTGACATACCGCCGTCAGCTCGAAGCCCTCGGATCGCAGCGCCTCCAAGTAGTGCTCGAGCGGCTTCACGGGAAGGAAGTACTTTCGTCGCAGGGTGTCGTGCGCCGACATGTGCTCGGAGTCCTCCAGCGCCGACCGGTACCGGGCGAAGTCTTCATCGGACTGGACGATCTCCATCGCCTGTCGGTGGATCACCTCCACCGTCTCGTCGATGATCCACTCTTCATCCGGCAGTTCTGGATTTCGGATATTGCCGGACTGGATGAAGACACGCCCCGAAGGACGAAGCACGGAGCGCCAGGCTCTGAGCGTCTCGGCGAGATCGAAGTACAGGTGAATCGCGTTCGTCGATATCACGGCATCGACGCCCCGCTCCAGAAGTCCGCGTCCGAGGACCTCGTCCACGCGCTCCAACCGCTTCTCGTCCTTCAGGAACCGGATTCGCCGGAACGCCATCCGCGGTTCATCGCGAAATTTCTCGAGCGCCAGACGCAGGAACTTGGGCGACGAGTCCACGATGACGATTCCCGCCTCCTTCGACCCGAGACGATCGAGCAGGCGCTTGGCGAGAATCCCAGTCCCTCCGGAATAGTCGACGAGGATGTCGCCCCTTCTGACGTAGTCCCCGACCTGTTCCACGGTCTGGTCGAGGTTCGAGTACCAGCCGTGGTTCTCCACGGTGTCGTAGTTCAGAGCGAGAGACTCGATCTCCTGCTCGGTCCATGGGTCCGGCGGAATCCGGTCGAAGCCTTGTGGCCACTGGAAGCTCACGCACCTCTCCTGTTCACGAGGGCTGGAGGTGGGGGAAGGCGCCCCCGGGGTTACCCGATGAGTCGCGGCTGGAAGATTCTCGGCGCGTACTCCCGCAGGTGGCGGTCCTTGTCGAGTTGTGGAACTCCGTCCGTCATCCAGCTCGGGGCTGGCATGCCCTTGAGGTGATGGTTGAAGAAGTCGCGCAGTCGGTACTGGAAGTCGACGCGATTCTGAAGCTTCCTCAGCCCGTGCCCCTCGTCCGGGTACGACAACCAGATGATCGGCTTGTTCAGGAATCGGAGCGCGTTGTACCACTCCAACCCCTGTTCCCAGTTCACGGTCGGGTCATCCTCCCCGTGCAGGTAGAGCACCGGTGTGTTCATGTTCTCCACGCCCGAGATCGGCGACTGGTCCCAGTAGAGTTGGAAGTCGTCGTACGGATTCGTCGCGTAGCGACCCTGTCCGTAGATGTCGTAGGAGTGGTTGTTCTGGCCGCTGCCTACGAAGAGCTGATTGAATTCGCTCACCAGGTTGATCGGTGCGGCGCCGTGGGCCACGGCGGCGAACATGTCGGAGCGAGTCGCGATGTAGGCGCTTCCGCCGCCGCTGTACGAATGTCCACTCAGTCCGACCGTTTCGGGGTCGGCATAGCCCATCTCGATGACCTTGCGCGTGGCGGCCTCGATCGCCTCCAGCATGTCGGAGTGAGAGCTCCCGATGCGAAAGTGCACGTCGGGCTGCATGAGGAGGAAGCCGTTGCTGACGAGGCCTGCGAAGTTGGGCTGGTGGCGATAGACCGGTGTCGGGTAGGCGTGCAGGTTCTGGGAATACTTCTCGTAGAACCGGACGACCATGGGCAGCCTCTGTCCCTCGACATAATCGTCGGGGATGGCCAGCGTGCCCTGAAGCGGGATCCCGTCGTCGGTCGTGTAGTCAAACAGAATGCGGTGACCCCACAGGAAGTCGTCCTGTTGCGCGTTGGCGATCGATACGCGCTCCCGGTCCGCGAAACTCCCCTCCGTGACCCAGAGGTCCGGGAACTCCGCGAAAGTCTGTGCGGTGAACAGGTACAGCTCGGCGTCCTCGGCCTTCTGTGGCGTGCCGAAGCGGCGGTCCTCCCACGTCAGTTCGGAGAGTCGGTCCCCATCCAGCTCGAAGAAGCCTTCCTTCTTCGTCCATTCGCCGTAGGCCTCGAGGAGCAGGGGCTCATCGAGGTCGATCCACTTCTCCTCGGGATCGGTTTGCACATAGCGGAGCCGGATCTCTCCCGCGGCGCCGAAGCCGCCGGTGAGGTTCTTCGCCGCGCTCCCGTCGAAGGATTGCAGCCACATGTCGTACCGATCGTAAAGGAGGACGCCTTCACCGTCCGCGGCCCATCCTGCGAGCCCGTGTGGGGGCTTCTCGCCGAAGCGGTCGAACTGCTGGTTCGTGAAGTCGGTCGCGGCCGACGCCGTGAGGTTCGTGTGCCGATCTGCGGAGATCTCGTAGGCCCAGACGTCGCCGTCCTTCCAGTAGAGGTAGTGCTCACTGTCGGGGGACAGGCCCAGCGTCCGAAGATGCCCCTCGAGAACGGTGGTGCGCGCGCCCGTCCGCGTGTCCACGCGGTAATAGTCGGCGATGCGAGGCCGCCAGTCCGATACGTAATCGCGATCGTCGCGCCCGATGCCCCAACGTCCGTCCGGCGTGACCGCCACCGAGCGCATGCGCTCGTCCGCGAGGTGTGTCAGCTGGGCGTCGTCCAGGCGCACCGCGGCGACGTAGGTGCGGTCTCGATCCGCGCTTGCCTGGCTCTGCTGTTGCGACTGGATGCGGTCGTCGGCCCAGTGCCAGATATTCACGTCCGCCAGTGGGATGCCTTCCTCGGACCAGTCGTCGAGCTCCTCTTCCTGTTTCTTGGTCGCGACGAAGAGCATCGACCCGTCCTCGTTGAACACCAGGCCGCCCTTTTCGCTCAGGACCCAGCCGTCGTGCAGGCCGTCACCGTCGGCGGGGAAGTCGAAACGGACCGGCACACCGCCTCCGATACCGGAGAAGGCGACCAGCTGGTTCACCCGCTCGACCTGGCCTTCAGGCTTGTCTCCCCGTAGAGCAGCGAGGGCGTCGCCGTCCTCCGACCAGGTGAGGCGAGCGTATCGTTCCTTGCTGTTGTCGAGACCGCGCCGGGCACCTGTGGCCAGATCGACGAGGTACACGCCGTTGCCGTCTCCGTCCTCCGCGTCGACCGTGAACGCGAGGCGCGTCCCCTCCTCGTCGAAAGCGAGCTCATCTACGCTGGCGATCAGCTCCTCGTACCCCTCGCTGAGGTTCCGCAGAATGAGGTCGGTCCCGTCGTGCTCCGCGTCGCTGTCCGCCTTGCGTTTCTTTACGTAGAAGTGGCCGCCACCCTCCGAGAAACCGAACGAATCCGCATCGTCCCACATGCGGATCTCGCCGGTCGCGAGATCCAGCAGCCCGGCCTGTCTCGGGACGGGTTCTCCGTCCTTCTCCAGTTTCTCGACCTCACGGAACTCGAGAGAGACGAAGAAGCCGATCCACGCGCCATCGCTCGAGAACTTGCCGTTCGAGCCGTTCGGCACCGCGAAGCGCGCATCGGAGTCGAGCGAGCGCACCTGGAGCGTGTCGTCTCCCCGCACCCTCGAGTACGTCCACGCGGCCCAAAGCCCGTCGTCGGAGAGCTCAGCACCGGAGATCGTCCTCCAGGACTGGTAATCGGCGATGGATAGGGGCCGTTTCGACCCGTCCTGCGCGTGCGAACCCGAGGGCGTCGCGGCCGCGAACAGCAGGGCGAGGAGAAGACCGGTGTGTCGGGGGCGGATCATGAGCGAGGCTCCGATGGGTGATGCGGACGAAGACCGTAGCGATGCGGCAGGCATGAGGCCAGTGGGCTAACATTGCGTCGGCCTGGGGAGTCTTCATCGCATACGTGCAACACTTCGCTGGGAGTGCCGAATGAACCATCGAACTCTATTCGCCGCCGTCCTGACGCTCGCCGCGCTGGCGGCACCGGTTGCCGCCCAGGACCTGTCCGGGAGCTGGGAGATTTCCACAGAGGGTCGACGTGGCCCGCAGACGATGATGCTCGAGCTCGTCCAGGACGGGGCGGAGCTGACGGGAACGAGCACGCCTACATTAGGGG
>JADFLD010000191.1 GCA_022564535.1 Gemmatimonadota bacterium | reverse complement strand
CCTCTTTGCTCTTCATGACCGCGAGCGCCGCGACACCGTCCCCCGCCTCCAGGACACGGTAGCCTCGCTTGCTGAGCAGCGTCCTCACAAGCAGCCGGGCCGCAGGCTCGTCGTCGACGACGAGGATCTCCTTGTCGCGGGTGTCGGACTTGTCGTGGGTCGGCCTCACGGGCCCCGCGGTGTGCGGAGCCTCGGAAGCTACCGGCGTGTTGAAGATCTCTGCCAGCGCGACGTCGAGCGCGCCGGGCGGAGCCACCGCGAAGATCGGCTGGCGACTGGTCAGCCGCTGTAGCTCCAACTCCATGGGCAACGAGGTCGGCTCCGAAATCGCCACGGTGATCGTGACGGAGTCTTCGCTCAGCGGTACGACCCGCCCAGCCATCATGAGCGCCTCGGGGACGAGGCGTACGGCCGATCGACTGGCGTTGGCGAGATCGGCGACCTCCAGACCGAAGTAGTGCCCGACCCGCACCGCGAGGGTCGCCGGATCCACGTCCCAGAGACGGACAGCCGTATCCCACGCCTCCGACACGTCCCCAACCCCCTCGAGGTCGGAGCCCCTGCCCCTTATTCCCGCCGCTCGCGCAAGCCATTCCGCCCTGAACGGCACAAACGTCCCGTCGGGCACGGTGAGGATGCGGAGCTCTGTGATCAGCCCCTCCACCCTCCGCAACAAGTCGGCGTCCGTGGAGGTTTCGACGATCGCAGAGACGGCACTGAGATCGGGAAACCCGAAGGTCGCCCCAGAACCCCTCAGCGCCTGGGCGATCTTGCGAGCCGCGTCACACGCCTCTCCATCGACCGCCTCGAGTCCCTCCCGCAACGCACACAATCGTTCGACGCGCTTGCGCATCGCTTGGCGGTACCAATCCTGGAGCTCGGCGCGGTCCTGAGTCAACTTCACCCTCGGGTAGAAAGCTGCAGGCAGAGTCACGATACCGAATGCGCCACTCGAGCAGAGCAGCCCGGGAACTTCCCATGGGTCCCGGACGCCGGGGCCCGTAAACGATAGGTGCATCGATGAGCGACTCCAAGCGTCTCGACCGTGTAGTCGCGTTGTTCTTCTCCCTCGAGGCCGCTACCGTGCGCGCTTTCCGGTCTTCGCCATCGGGTGGGCCGAGGAACGCCGTCGCAGAGGGAAGATCCATGTCGAAGCCACAGACACTCGCAGGACACGTGTCCATCGTGACGGGGGCGTCCTCAGGCATCGGGCGCTCGACGGCGCTCACACTTGCCAGAGCCGGCGCGCACGTCGTCGTAACGGCTCGCCGGCTGGACCGGCTCGAGGCGATCGCGCGTGAGATCGAGGCCGAGGGTGGTCGTGCGCTGCCCCTGGCTGGAGACGTCACCTCTCTCGATGACGTACAGGCCGTCGTCTCCCGGACCGTAGAGGCGTTCGGTCGAATCGATTCCCTGGTCAACAACGCGGGAATCATGAACGTGGCCCCGCTCACCGACGCCCGTGTCGAGGAGTGGACTCGAATGATCGACGTGAACATCAAGGGCGTGCTGTTCTGCATATCCGCCGTGCTCCCCCACATGATCGAGCAGGGCTCCGGACACATCGTGAACGTGGGCTCCGTAGCGGGGCGTCGCCCCTTCCCCGGCGCCACCGTCTACTCAGCGACGAAATTCGCAGTGCGTGCCCTGTCGTGGGGTCTGCACCTCGAGCTAGGCAGCGCACACGGAATTCGGGTCACCGACATCCAGCCCGGCATGGTGTCGACGGAGCTTCTGGACGGTGACCCGGACACGGCGGAGGCGTGGGCGAAAGCGTGGAGCGGATGACGGACTCTGCAACCCGAGGACATCGCGCGGGCGATCGAGTTCGCCGTCGCTTCACCCGACCATGTATCGGTGAGTGAGATTCTGGTGCGGCCCACAGACCAGCCCACATAGCTGAAGAGGGGCACCCGGCTGACGCGGGCGCCCCTCAATAGGAAGACCGGGTCTCGCGAGCCTACTCGGAAATCGGACGGTCGTCCGCGGCTCCGTAGTAGATCCCGTTGAAGAGAAACCCAAACGTGCCGTGGGGCTGCGAACGGAACGTGATCTTGGGTCCGAAGATGAACATCTTCCCCTGCCCATAGTCGGCCTCGAACGCCGCGACGCCGTCCACGAGGTACCGCTCACCCCAGGCCCACCCGCTGCGGAGTGGATTCGGCGTATCGTACCACCCGATCCGGCGAACACCCTGAGCCTCCGCCCCCGCGTCGAGCGAGAACGTGGGGCTGTGGCTGAAGAGAACGTTCACGCGTTCCCCGAATCCGTGCGTCAACGGACTCGCATGCTCGACCTTCATGTCCAGCACCGACCCGGGCGTGAAGTACTCCTCTCGCGTCAGTGGGGCACCGTCGGCAACCAGGTGATTCTGAACCGGCAGGCCCGCATGGTACGCCAGGCTGGCGGAGGACCCGATCGCGATCGCCGCGCCGCCGTTGCGCACGTATTCCAGGATGTTCGACACCGAGATCTCGGCGGTCATCTGGCCCATGCGTCGGCGGTACTCGTCGGGAATCGTCGAGGGATCGGGAGCGCCGCCGCGCCGGCCCCGACCGCCACCGCCACCGCCGAACTCGGGGATCGCACCGTCGTCGAAGATCAGAACGTCGTAGTCATCGAGGTCGCCGGCGTCGAAGTCGGGCGCGTAGAGAACGTCGAAATCGAACTCGAAGTCCTCGAGAATCATCCTCGTCCAACCCGACGGCATCGACCCGCCATACCGGTCCCAGAGACCGATCTTGACCGGCTCGAGCCTCATCGCATCGCCCGAGGGACGCTGCGACACTCCGATGAAGTCGAGTCCTTTTTCGCGGGCCAGCCGCTCGACGACGTTCCGGTCGGTCTCCAGATAGAACGCGCCGGCGGCGAACGTCCGGCCGCCGACCGTGATCTCGTCCGTGTACCAGTAGGCGTCGTCACCCGCAGCCAGCACGCGGTTCACCGCGATGAAGGCGTCATTGATGTGGTCGACGACGTAACCGCGCGCGTTCGAAGCACCGGCAATCACGCCAGCCGGCGGCGTGTCGATGACATCGGCGATCAACTCGAACGGCCCGTCGAAGCCCTCCATGACCCGATCGAACTCGACGCCCATCTGCCACGCGAGCGTCCAGCCCGTGTTGTCGTATGGAGCGGTCGGGGGTGCGCCAGGATAGGCGAAATCGTTCGGGTGCTGCTGCAACTCGAACATGTCGAGTGCGTGCGGCCGGAAAGCCTGGGCGGCCTTCACGACGTAGGATCCCGCCGGATATCCCTTGCCCGCGACCATGAAGTCGGACGTCGCACGATGCACGTCGACGCCATTGTACAGCAGCGTATTCACGAATTTCGTCGCGGTCGGAAAGTCACGCTGATCCGAGGGGATGATGAAGCCTCTCGCGTCACGATCCGCGGGGTCACGCAGAATTCGTTCCCAATCGGCGCGCGTGCCTCGGCTCATGGCCTCAGCCGCGGCGTCGATCTCGAACGGCAGGGTCGTCCACGAATCCGTGTTTCCGCGCTCGATCGAGTTCGTTCCCATCCGCCAGATATTGAACAACAGGTGGTCCGAATTACGCGAGGCGTAGTCGAGCACTGCCCAGTTCGCGGTCTGTGAGTACTCGACGGACTGTCGAAAATGCCACGGCCCGGGCTCGATCGGTAGCGGAAGATCTGCGCTCGTTATCTGCTTACGTGGGATGAACGGGATCTCCACGGGCGTCGGGTTCCCGATGGTCTCGGTGAGCAGCCCGATCATGTTGTGGAAATACGGCGTCGTGCGGAGTCCACCGTTCCACCACGTCGAATACGACGCACCCGACCGCATCGTCGTGCCGCCCTTGCCCTCCACCACGAATCGCTGATGCATGGCCGAACCCACGCGATCGAGCGACGTGATGATGAGCGGATCGAGGTAGTGGTTCGGCGGATCGCGGAAGGGAGGCGCGAACATCACGGTGCCTTGAGGGCCCGTCTGGTGATGGTTGTATACGATCTGCGGGAACCACTCCCGGTACATGGAGCGATTCATGTTCTGGCTCTCCGCCAGGGCGGCCATGTAGAAGTCGCGGTTGTTGTCGTGCCCCGCGTACTTGTTGTAGAGCACCGGGACACCCGACGTCGAGCGGGTCATCGGGTCGTCGATGCGCATGTACCAGTCCGAGACCAGCGTCATCCCGTCGGGATTCGCGTGCGTCGCGAGGATGATGACGTCGTCGAGGATCCGTAGCGTCTCCGCGTCGGTGTAGTCGTTGAGCCGGTACACCAGCTCGGTGAGTTGCGCGGCCCCGAGAACCTCGGTGGCGTGGAGGCCGCCATCGATCCAGATGATGGCCTTGCCCTCGACCGCGAGGCGAAGCGCCTCTTCACGGCTCACGCCGTCGGCCTTCGCGAGGAGACGGGAGATTTCCTTGTAGCGCTCGAGGTTGGCGTGGTTCTCCGGCGAGGTGATGATCGCCTGGATGTGGGGCCGCCCCTCCTCGGTATAGCCGATCGTGTCCAGAACCATCCGGTCGGATTCGTCGGCCAGCATGATGAAGTACTCGTGGAGCGCTTCGTAGTTGAAAAGCACATAGTCGGCGCCGACTTCGTGCCCGAAGTGTTCGGCAGGCGTCGTGACCCGGTGCTGTGCCTCGAGCGGCATCGCGACGAGGAAGGCGACGACGGACGACGCGGCAAATCGCACAAAGGTTTTCTGCATGGCGGTCAACATCTCCGAATCTGAACCTGACGGTTGCGAACGAATCCCCCTCGACGACGCCCCAACCGAACTGCGCAGGGGCGCGGTGACCTCGGTCCATGGAAGAGCCTTCGAGGCGACCGAGGACCACCAATGTATAGACACGCACGTGCGCCGACGGTGTTGAGCGTCATTTTCGGCGTCGGCGCAGAATCATCCCGCGGGGACCATCTTCCAGAAGACGATTCCACCCGCCTGCTGCCCCACGTCGACGGACCCGACCATCTCGAACGTGCGCAGGTCGAAGACGTCCACCTTGCCAGGCTCCGCACCCTTGCCCTCGACGCTGACGAAGGCGTACCTCGAGTCTGGGGTGACGGCGACACCGTGCGTCACGGTCGTCGTCGACTGCACGACTGCCTTGCTCTCACCCGTGGCCGCGTCGAAGAACTGCACCTGACCCGCACCCTTGAGCGAGACGACCAGAATCGATCCGTCGGGCGTG
>JADFLD010000190.1 GCA_022564535.1 Gemmatimonadota bacterium | reverse complement strand
CACGAGCGCTGCGGGCGCCGGCCTGGACGGTCTGAGGCGATGCGTCCCTGCGAGAGCGTCACGATCCGGTGGGCCCGCTCGGCCAACGAGAGGTCGTGCGTGACCAGGATCAACGTCGTGCGTGCTTCGCGATTGAGCTCCTCCATCATTTCGACGATCGACGCCCCCGTCTCCTGATCGAGGTTTCCGGTCGGCTCATCCACGAACAGGATCTTCGGACGGTTCACGAACGCGCGCGCGAGCGCGACACGCTGCTGCTCTCCCCCCGAGAGTTGAACCGGATAGTGGTCGAGGCGCTCGCCAAGTCCGACGCGCACCAGAAGATCCTTGGCGCGGTGCCGCAGGTCCCTGCCGTTTCCCCTCAACTCGAGCGGAACGAGCACGTTCTCGATCGCGGTCAGGGTCGGCAGCAAATGGAAGGTCTGGAAGACGAACCCGACGTTCTCCCCCCGGAATTCTGCGCGACCATCCTCTGACATGGCGAAGATGTCCTGGCCCCCCAGGAGAACGCGTCCCGATGTCGGTTCGTCCAGTCCGGCGAGGAGCCCGAGTAGCGTCGTCTTACCACTTCCCGACGGGCCGACCACCGAAACGAACGACTCTGACTCGATCTCGAGATCCAACGAGCGGAGGACGGGTAGAGGTCTGCCTCCACTGATGTAGGTTTTGTCGAGCCCTTCGGCCACGATCATCATGACACGTTCCCTGTCCTTCCTGATTGCCACCTTGCTCGTGGCGTGTGCGCGCCCGGAGTCGGCGCCCGTGGCGGACGCCACCGGTGCGGATTCCACCATGGTGGTCGCGTCTTCGCCAAGGGTTCCCTCCGGCGAAGGGCCGGCGGTCGTCTTTCTCGGTACCAGCCTGACCGCGGGACTTGGGCTCGAGAATGACGCGGACACATACGTTGCGCGGCTGGCGGAGATCGCGGACTCCGTCGGAAAGTCGTTTCGGGCGATCAACGCGGGAGTCTCGGGAGAGACCAGCGCCGGCGGCCTCCGCCGCCTGGACTGGGTGCTTCGAAATCCGGTCGACGTCCTCGTCCTCGAGCTCGGCGCCAATGACGGTCTGAGGGGACAGGATCCGCTGGCTCTGCTCGACAACCTCACCGAGATCGTTCGACGTACCCGGACGCGGTACCCCGGCGTCCGCATCATCGTGGCCGGCATGGAGGCTCCTCCCAACATGGGTGTCGCCTATACCGGAGCCTTTCGCAAGGTATTCGCCGAGGTGGCTGAAGCCGAGAGTACGGAATTGATCCCGTTCCTCCTCGAGGGCGTCGCGGGAATCCCGGAGCTCAACCAGGCCGACCGCATTCACCCCACGATCGAGGGTCACCGGAGGGTCGCGGACAACGCGTGGCCGGTCCTCGAGCGGGTCCTCGACGCGATTGCCGGGAGCGTACGATGACGCGTGCGCCGTTCGGTCCCGGCATGATCGTGCTCGGTGGCGGCGCGCTGCTCCTCTCCGTGCTTCTGTTCATAGGATTCCTCCTTCCCGGAGAATGGGAGGCCGAGGCGTCGGCTCGGCTCGACGCCACGCCCTCGGAGGTCTTCGCGTTTCTGGATTCGCCCGGGGGATGGCAGATGTGGACCCCGTGGCCCGACTCGGGCCTCGAGCGTGTCGGACCGGATCGTGGCCCCGGCGCGAGCATCCGCTGGGACGATCCTGAGGTCGGCTCGGGCAGCTTCACGATCGGCGATGTGCGCCAGGACGAGTCCGTGACGTACGCCGTGGAGGTGGCGGGCGCGGGGAACGCCGTAATGCGCACCCAGGGGTCGGTCACCGTCGTCGCGGACTCCGGGGGTGTGCTCGTGCGCTGGCGTGAGGAGGGCGATCTGGGTCGCAATCCTCTCATGGGTTTTTGGGCCCTCTCGATGGAGCGAGCCCAGTCCGCCGAGATGTCCAAGGGGCTCGACCGCCTGGGCGAGCTGGTGCGCACGGCACCCGCAGGTACCGTGCGGTGAAAGCGCTTCCCTAGCGGTTTCTCGCCCAGTCGATGAGGTCGCGGTTCTTTTCCGTCTTCTTCATGGCACCGAGTAGCTCGAGCATAGCGTCCGCGGGGCTGACTCCGGAGAACTGGCGACGCATCGCGTGCGACAGCCACAGGCTATCGTCGTCGAGTAGGAGCTCCTCCTTCCGCGTGGAAGAGCCGGTCACGTCGATCGCCGGGTAGATCCGCTTGTCCGCCAGTTCGCGAGAGAGCAACAATTCGCTGTTACCCGTGCCCTTGAACTCTTCGAAGATCACCTGGTCCATGCGCGAACCGGTGTCGACGAGCGCGGTCGCGATGATGGTGAGCGAACCGCCACCCTGGTCGGACGCGATCTTGCGTGCACTGCCGAGAAAGCGCTTCGGTTTCTCGAGGGCGTTGGTGTCCAGCCCGCCGGACATGGTTCGGCCGCTGCCGGACTGGACGCTGTTGTAGGCACGGGCCATGCGTGTGATGGAGTCGAGGATGATGACCACGTCCTCACCCAGTTCCACGCGCCGCCGGGCCCTCTCTAGCGTCATCTCGGCGACCTGCACGTGTCTTTCAGGGGGTCGGTCGAAGGTCGAAGCGATCACCTCTCCGAACCCACATTGCTCCATCTCCGTGACTTCCTCGGGACGCTCGTCCACGAGAAGAATCATGAGATGGCACTCAGGGTTGTTCTTTACGATTCCCTCGGCGACCGCCTGCATGACCATCGTCTTTCCGGCCTTCGCCGGAGCGACGATCATCGCGCGCTGTCCTTTTCCGAACGGACAAAAGAGGTCGATCACTCGGTTCGTGTACTCTGGCTCGCCCCTCCACGTACGCCCGCACTCCAGTACGAGCTGTTCGTCGGGGTGCATGGCGCCGAGGCGGTTGAACTCGGGACGACGCTTCGCATCCTCGGGCGATTGGTCGTTGACGAGAGCGACGTACGCGAGCGGTGGGCTCTTCCCACTGCGGCCCTGGTTCCCGACGATCCCCATGAGCTCGTCGCCCGTTCTCAGCCCATACTTCTGGATGATGCGGGAGCTGACGTAGATGTCGTCGTTGCTAGGCGCGTACCCCGAGTCTCGACGGCGAATGAACCCTGAGCCGCTGCTGAGCGCCTCCAGAAGACCGAGCGGTCGGGACAAGGCCATGAGCTCCTCGGCATCTTCCGGGAGGTCGGCCATGAGCTCGGACTCGCTGGGGCCGCTGCGCTCCTGGTTCCTCGGGCGACGACGACGGCCTCTGCGGCGGCGTTTGCCGCGCTTGCCCCGGTCGTTCTGCCCTTCGTGAGTCTCGGACTGGGATCCTCTGTCTGGCGTTCCCTCTTGCGGGGCCGCCTCTTGCTTCGGTGCTTCTGCTGATTCGGGCACGTCTCAACCCATATTGACGGGTCGCGTCTGGTGAGAGCAAAACTCACCGGCACCCGTCGGGAGGTGATTTCCACAAACGAACTGTTCATGGTTCCATCCGTGCGGCGGGCCGAAGGGCCACGCCAGTGCCGACGGCGCATGGCGCATCGGCTGGATAGGTCCAATCTTCCACGAAGTGCCGCGCGGATCAAGGTCGCGTAGCAATTCGCTGTTTTCTCTGTGTCTCTTCCAGTGACCACGGACCGCGCGATGCGGCCCGGAACTGCGGGTTGAATCGAATGGACTATACGTCTACAAGCCGTCGCGGATTTCTCAAGGCGCTGACCGCGGCGGGCGTGACCGCTCCACTCCTCGCTCGCGCCGAGGAGCTGGAGGCCGCCGTTGATGCCCCGCTCTGGCGACAGAGCTTCGACGCGTCGAGCGCGGCCTCCATCCGCATGCTGAGGGAGCAGTACCTCCTTTCCGGTGACCTCACATACCTCAACCACGCATCCATCGGGACGATTCCGATTTCGGTACACAGGGCCCATGTCGCGTACCTGGAGCTCTGTGAGAGCCACCCGTCGCTCTACGTGTGGGGCGCCGTATGGCGTGAGGTCACGGAAGACACCCGCCGCGCCGCCGCGACCCTTCTCGGGGCGGAAGCGGACGACATCGCGATCACGCACAACACGACCGAAGGCTTCAACATTCTGGCGCATGGTCTGCCGCTCAGGCGCGGGGACGAGGTCCTCTTCAGTTCCTTGAACCACGGTGGGGCGTCGGTCGCGTGGCAGGCCTTGGCCGGTCGGGGGGGATTCACTGTACGCCGTTTCGACTTCCCCGTGGCGCGAGCCCCCGAATTGACCGTGGACGAGGTCGTCGCTCTGCACGCGGAGCAGATCCGGTCGAACACCAGGGTTCTCGTGATCCCTCACGTGGACAACATGATCGGCATGACGCATCCGCTTCGGGCCATAGCCGATGCGGCGAGAGAGCTCGGCGTCGAATTCGTCGTCGTCGATGGCGCGCAGTCGGCGGGCATGGTGCCGGTTCGGTTGGAGGAAGCCGGCGTCGACGCGTACGCGATGAGTGCGCACAAGTGGATTCAAGCGCCCAAGGGGCTCGGGCTGTTTTGGGCGTCTCGCCGGCTTCAGGCGGTGCTGCCACGCATGTGGTTTCGAACCGCCGGAGAGCGCATCGAAGGTTCTGCGCGGAAGTACGAGGACTACTCGACACGCGCGTGGCCGGCGGTGGTGGCGCTCGGCGACGCACTCTCGTTCCAGGCATCGATTGGAGAGGGCGAAAAGCAGCGTCGCTATCGCTCGCTGTGGTCCAAGGTTCTCGATCGGGCGGATGCCGAGCGCGCACTCACGTGGCGCTCCCCTCGCGATCCGGCCCTGAGGTCGGTTATCATGGCCGTAGAGGTTTCGGGGGCGGCGGCCCCGGAGTTGGGGGCGACCCTTCTCGCAGAACACGGAGCGGTCGTGAGGGCGTTCGGTGCGCCGCTGAATACGATCCGCATTTCGCCCAACGTCATGACGGAGGACGAGCAACTCGACCGCTTCCTGGATCTGATCGTGGAGGCAGGAAGGTGAATGAGTCTCTGGGCAATGAGATCAGCCGGCGCTCGCGGTCGGGGGGGGGGCGTGGTAGGAGTGTCCTACAAGCACCGCAGATGTCACTTGGCCAGGACACTCGGAGGCATGATGTGGGACATCGGGAAATGCGCGCAACCCGTGCAGTAGCAGCATGTTGAGGCATTGGGGACGGAGTGGCACGACCCCTGCATATATCGCGGGCAGGACTCAGCGAAGGAGGACAGTGTGCGTACCACAGGCAGACCGATACTGATTCT
>JADFLD010000189.1 GCA_022564535.1 Gemmatimonadota bacterium | reverse complement strand
CGCGCATCGGGGGTGATCAACGCGCTCGGGGTCTTGGTGCTTCTGGTTCTACTCTCTACCCCCCTGGCCCTGCTCCCGAAGGCTGCGATCGCGGGCCTCATCATGGTGATCGCGTCTGGGCTCTTCGACCGGTGGATCCTCGGCCAGATCAAGGAGAGCCTTCGGACCGATGCGCACGATCGGCGGGACAACCTGGTCGCGGTGGGGCAGATGCTGTTCGTCGTGGTCGTCGGCGTCAAAGTAAGTCTCGTGGCGGCGGTCGGCGCCGGCATCGCTCTCTCGGTGGTTACGTTCGTTGCCGAGATGAGTCGCTCACCGATCCGGCGCCTCCGGACCGGGGCTACGGTCCGGTCGGCCAAGACCCGCGACCCGGAGACGACCCGAATTCTCTCCGAGCAGGGTCACCGCATCGCGGTGATCGAGCTCGAGGGCACGATCTTCTTCGGCTCATCCGAGGCGCTCGCGACGCGGGCGGAGGAACTGGCTGACGAAGGCGCCGACTTCGTCATCTTCGACCTGAAGCGGGTGCAGAGCGTCGACGCGACAGGGTTCAAGGTGCTCGGGCAGACGTTTGATCGTCTTCGCAAACGTGGGACGACGCTCGGATTCAGTTACGTCACGCCGGGGGCTCAGAAGGCGGAGATCGCCGAGGATCTCATGTTGAACGGGGTCCCCGAGGCACGGATGTGGGAGACAACCGACCGAGCTCTCGAGTACTTCGAGGATGGGCTCCTCTTCAAGCTCGGCGCGGGTGAGGGCGACGAAGAAGGATGGACACTCACCGCTTTCGGGGCCGAGTGGGACCTCGACTCCGCCGAGTGCCAGATTTTCGACGCGTACCTCGTCGAGCGATTCTTCGACGGCGGAGACTTCGTGTTCCATGAAGGCGACACGGAGCGCTCGATGTTTCTGCTCCGACGGGGGACCGCCGACATCTCGATTTCAGTTCCCGGAGAGGACCGAAGACACCGAGTGAGCACCGTGTCTCACGGCACCGTGATCGGAGAGATCTCACTTTTGGACGGGCTCCCGCGGTCGGCGAGCGTGCAAGCGACGAGCCCCCTCTCGGCTTACGAGCTCACGCACGACGCCTTCACCCGGCTCTTCGTGGAACACCCGATGGTCGCGCTAAAAATCCAGGCAGGCGTCGGACGCATTCTCGCGGAAAAACTTCGACGGGCCAGCGCGCTCATCATCGAACTCGACTCGTGAAGTCGAGCCTCCGCCCCGACGCGGGCCGCTAGCGGATTCCTGTAAGCCTCCGGCTCAACTCCCTCAGCTTGTGCCGGGACTCCATGTCGTAGGCCTGGTCGTGTGCGCGCCGGGGAACCAGCTGATTGAAGAACTGGCCGCCCACTATCTCAGTCGAAACGACGAGCTGCATGACGGCGTCGGCGCCTTCACCGATCGTGGCACGTGGCGTGACCCCGAGGCGAGCGACCATGGCGGTGGGCATATAGGTGGCCGGGTGGAGCGCGTTCACCATCACACCCGCCCCCTCGAGCTCCTCGTGGAGATCGAAGGTGAATCCGACCTGTGCGAGCTTGCTTTGACCGTATGCGCGACCGCCGCTGAAGTTGTTTTCGATCATCACGTCTTCCCAGTCGATGGGGCGCTGGGCGAGTGACGATACGTTCACGATGCGGGACGGGGCGCTCTCCCGGATCATCGGCAGGAGCATGTGCGTGAGGAGGAAGGGCGACAGGTAGTTCACCTGAAAGCGGAACTCATGGCCGTCTTCGCTCAGGAGGCGCTCGTCCGGATAGGACCCGGTACCCGCGTTGTTAACGAGCACGTCGAGCCGGTCGTAGTCACTCAGGATCGCCTCGGCGAACGCGCGCACCTGGTCGAACGACGCGAAATCGGCCCGATAGAATCGCGCGCTGCCTTCGCCGCGACTGATTTCCTCGACGACCGCCATCCCTCGTTCGCGATTCCGTCCATGCACGATGACGTGGGAGCCACCGGCGCCGAGCCGAAGCGCGACCTCGCGGCCGAGCCCGCTCGTGGAACCGGTGACGAGAACGACCTGTTGGCCCGGGGTGGGGGTCGCCGGAGCCTGAGCGGTCCCCGGTGCGACGGCCCATGCGACCGCGACCAGAAGGGCTGCTGCGCACCGAGTCGAACGTCGGAGGGTGGAAGCGGGTGGGGTGTTGCGCGTCATCATCGATCTCGTCGGAGAGAATATCGGTGGGTTGTGAACTGCTGCCTCATCTTACCGTGCGGGCGCTGGAAGAACCAACGGCGCCGAAATTCGAGCCCTTCCCTCGCCGGGGCACGTCGATGATTTACTCCTATCGCTTGTCCCTTATAGTCCGTGGGTCCCATGTTGCCTCCCGGACTCGAGCGCGGAGGCGGTAACGGTGGCGAAGTCTTCCAGGATCACACGTCGGGAAGCCCTGAAGCGTGGAGGCGTGGTCGCGGCCGGTGCTGCGATCTTTCCCTCCGACGTCGCAACCCGTCTGGCCGGGGTCGCTCCGCAGGCGGCGGTCGTTCCCTGGGTGAACGCTCCTGCGCCGGGTGGGCGCTCCAACACCCTGGACTGGGAGGCCCTGAACTCTTGGGTGACCCCCACGTCGGACCTGTTCAGCGTCGGTCACTATGGGACCCCTGAGGTCGATGCGGACACGTGGAGGCTCGAAGTCGGTGGCTTGGTCGAACGGCCCGCCGCGTACACCCTGGACGCGATCCGGGCGCGCCCGCGGGAGCGTGTGACGTTCACCCTCGAATGCGCGGGTAATCGGGGCTTTGCGACGTTCATGGGTGCCGTCCATAACGCGGAGTGGACCGGGACTTCACTCGCCTCGATTCTGAGAGAGGCCGGCGTGAAGGAGGACGGCATCGAGGTCGTCTTCTTCGGGGCCGACGAGGGCCTCGAGGAGATTCGCGACATCGAGATCACGCAGAACTTCGCTCGCAGCATGTCGGTCACGGATGCGATGGACTCGAAGCTGCTGTTATGCTACGAGGTGAACGGTGAGACGCTTCCTGCCGGCAACGGATTTCCGCTCCGGCTGGTGGCACCTGGTTGGTACGGCATCGCGAATGTGAAGTGGCTGACACGCATCGAGATCCGCGACACACGGTTCATGGGGAGATTCATGGCTCGCGACTATGTCACCCTCCGTCAGGAGGGCCCCGACGACGAGGCGGTCTGGGTCGAGACATCCGTCGGGCGGACTCGGATCAACTCGATTCCGGCCAAGGTGGTGCGCACCGACGGGAGTTACCGAATTCATGGGGCCGCATGGGGTGCGGACATCGCGCGGGTTGAGGTTCGGATCGACGACGGTCCGTGGAGGAACGCGACCCTCGGCGAGGGCCGCGACGATCCCCTCACATGGACATTCTGGCAGATGGATTGGGACGCTCCGTCTGGCGAGCACACCGTGACGTCCCGCGCCATAGGCGCAGATGGTGATATTCAGCCGGCGCCGGACGATCCGGTCCTGGTGCAGAAGATTACGTACTGGGAAAGCAACGGTCAGGTGACGAGAGAGATCATGATCGACTGACAGGAGCCGGCGAGACCATCCTCGGACGGGATGTCGCTCGGCGTCGAGGCTCATCTCAATCGCCCTGTTCCGGTTGGCGCCTCGCCGCGCTCCGCCTCCATCGACATCAGCTACTAGAGTCGTGGCCAGCCGCTGCTGGTAGCAGGTCGAACGGATCTTCGACCGTCTTCGCCCTGGCCTTGAGATCGTCGAGTGCCGCCACGAGGTCTCCGCCGTGGGTGGCGAGGAATGCGTCGAATGCCGGGAGTCGGTTGTAGTAGCGGATGCGTGAAAGCAGCGTCGCATTGTTGAGCGGAGCGTTCCGAAAGCCACCGAACGTGAACGACTCCAGTTCCGGCAGGACCTCACGGTCGAAGCGCGCCAGGGCCGCGGCGAAAACGGTTTCGCGCCCAGCAACCTTGTCGTCGAAGGACAGAGAGGCGTCGTCGTAGATTCGCTCCAGATCTTCGACGAAGCCGTCCAGATAGACGCTGAATCGTTGAAAGTCACGCCACCGCGCCACCGCGCGCTGGCACTTTACCGAGTCTGGACCGCTCCCCTCTCGTGTGCAGAAGAAGCGAACCGCGCCCACGCGGCCGACGAAAGTTGCGAAGCTCTCGTTGAAGCCGACATGGCCCGGGACGAAGAGGTGCTGGTGGGCGAGCTCGTGAAGGACGGTGGAAACGACTTCGACTTCGTCGGTCCTCAGGGCGGTCGAGAGAACAGGGTCGTTGAACCAGCCGAGTGTGCTGAACGCGGCGGTGGGTCGGATGTACGTGTCGTACCCCTCGGCTTCGAGACTGGCTTGTTCGTCCAGGGCGCTCTGGAGTGAAAAGTGGCCCTTGTACGGCATCCGTCCCACGATCGGGAACCACCACGTCTTGGGAACCAGTCGGTCCTTGTACGCGGCCGAAACGACGATGGCGAGGGTGTCGCGGTCGAGCTCGGTGTACATCGTGTAGGAGTCGCCGACGTCGATGCCGAGCTCCGCCGCGGCGAAGCGGCGAGCCTCGACGACGTACGCCAACTTGGCGCGCGTATCCGCATCGACGGTCGTGTCGTTGAGGACGCTATGAATCGGTCTGCGCGCACGCAGGATACGTACCTCGGCAATTCCGGCTTTCACGATGTAGATCGGCGAGCAAGCTACACAGCTGGCGACCAGCGATAGGGCGGTGAGGGCCAGGGCTCCACGGAGAACCCGGCCCTTGCCGTGGCGGGCTGACGGTGCGGCCCCGGACGGAGCCATCATGCCATCCGGAGTCCCACGGCCTCTACTGCTTTCAATTTCCACCGCCGATCATCCGCATCAGCGGCACACCGCCTTCGGTGGGCACGTACACCACCGATCCCGGGGGCAGCTCGGCCAGCTTCTCGATGTAGTGGAACGTCAGGTATGCATGAGTCACGCCCGCCGAGATGATCGTCTGAGCCTCCGCGATGCCCTTCGCCTCTTCGACCGCTTGGCGCGCACGCTCCTGGATGATCTCGGTCTGGAAACGCTCGGCCTCGACCTCTTGCTCCCGCTCCTGCCGCGCCTCGATCGCCTGCCGAACGCGGGCCGGGGCCTGGACGTCGCGGACGAAAACCTCGACGATCTCGACCCGATCCCCCGCCTTGATCTGGATCTCGCGGAGCATGTCGGCCGCGATCTCTCGACGCTCGGGCGAGAATATCTGGTTGATCGACTTCGTTGC
>JADFLD010000188.1 GCA_022564535.1 Gemmatimonadota bacterium | reverse complement strand
TACGAAGGGAGGAGGCATTTCCTCGCTACCATCGGGCGCGTGCAGCGCGTTCAAGGCCTCCATGTCTCTATCAACGTATGCGTCCAAGCTGCCCGTGTTGTGTTGATACCAACCCACGTCCATGTTCAACGCATAGGCCACGGCGAATTGAACATTGGTAAACATCCATTCGTCATAAGGAAGTCCCCAAAAAACATCGTTGCTTCTCATGGTGGTGATCATGTTAAGCCGACCGTCACGTACCAAAAATTGAAACTGTATGGTGCATGGAATATCTTTAGACGAAAGTCCATTGTCCCATGGTCGCCAGATCAGCACGTCGGCCTGACGCAGGCCGCAGCGGAAGCTCTGGGCGGAACGACGTACACCTGCGAGCTCGACGACCTCGACCGTGCGATCGTAGACGGCCAGGCGCGAGGCGTGGTCAAGATCTCCGCCGACAGAAAGGGGCGAATCCTCGGCGCTACCATTCTGGGTGCGCACGCGGGGGAACTTCTCATGCCTCTCGTGCTCGCCAAGAGGCACGGCCTCAAGCTCTCGGACATCTCCAACACGATCTTTCCCTACCCAACCATGGTGGAGGGCGTCAAGCGCGCTTCCGACGCGTTCCAGCGGGCCCGCTTGGAAGGCTTCGGCGGGCGGGCGCTAAAGAGGGTGGTCTCATGGCTGAAGTGAAGCGCGATCCAGCCCCGTTGCTCAAGTTGGGCGCCTTGGCGGCCCTCATCCTCGGCGCCGGCCTCGCGGCGGCGTTCACCCCGCTCGGCGACTACCTGAGTCGGGAAGGCGTGGGGCAGGCCATCGAGTGGCTACGCGACTCGGACGCGGCTCCCCTGCTGTACGTGGGGGCTTATTCCGTCGCGACGGCGCTCGCCATACCGGGCTCGATTCTCACGCTGGCCGGGGGGGCGATGTTCGGAGTTTTTTGGGGCACGTTGTACACGACGATCGGGGCCAACATCGGTGCGAACGCAGCCTTCATGATCGCGCGATTCCTAGGGCGGGAAGGAATCGAGCGGCTCGCCGGCTCGAGGCTCGAGGCGTTGGACCGGGCCACGGACGACTACGGCTTCCGGAGCATCCTGACCCTCAGGCTCATTCCCGCGGTGCCGTTCAACGCGCTCAACTTCGGTGCCGGCCTCACTTCCATAAAGTGGTCGACGTATGCGGTGGCCACTGCGATCGGTATCTTTCCGGGTACGCTTGTCTACACCATGTTCGCAGACGCGCTCCTAGCGGGGTCGCAGGAGGCCTCGCGCGAAGCACTCGTTCGAGTCCTACTTTCCGGGGCGCTCCTCATCGTGCTCAGCTTCCTTCCGGCGCTCGCCAAACGACTCGGCATTCGTGCTCCTGGCGCTTCGACCCCACCGCTCCTGACCCTTCTGGTCCTGCAGGTTGCGGCGGTGGGACCCGGCACGGCCCGCGCGTACGCACAGGGTGTGCCCACCCATCAGGCATTCACGACAGTACTCGCCGAAGTCGTTCGCCAGCCCAGCGTGGATTACGGGGCCCTCGTCGAGAATCGCGCGACGCTCGACACGTATCTGGCAACGCTCGCGGCCGTCGACTTCGCCACCGTCCAGGCGGCGCCCAGGGAGGTTCGACTTGCGTTCTGGATCAACGCCTACAACGCGTGCATGCTGCGCCTCGTCGCCGACAACTACCCCATCCAGAAGGATGGCAGGTTGCTCTCTCGGGTGAGAAACGCAGTGGCCGGCCGGCCGGTCAACTCGGTGTGGCAGATCCCCGAGGTCTTCACCCGTAAGCACTGCCGGATCGCGGGAGAAAACCGCTCCCAGGACGACATCGAGCACGGGA
Organism: Gemmatimonadota bacterium; assembly: GCA_022564535.1. The sequence goes on along the minus strand of JADFLD010000188.1, from coordinate 3,377 downwards.
TCGTGCGGCCCATGGGAGAGCCGCGCATACACTTCGCCATGAATTGCGCCGCCGTGAGCTGCCCGGTCCTCTGGCCCGAAGCCTACGAGGCCGAGACGCTCGACGAGCAGTTGGACCGGGCCGTAGCCTATCTCGTGGGAAGCGAGCAGCACCTCGCGGTGGAAGGCTCGACGCTCCGGCTCAACAAGGTGCTGGACTGGTTCAAGGACGACTTCGGGGGCATCGACGGCCTCCGGACCTTCCTGGCGCCCTATGCCACCGCCGAGGCCGCGGCGCTCCTGGCGGACCGGCGCACCTCGATCGAGTTCTTCGACTACGACTGGACGCTCAACGACATCGCGCGGTGACCCGGGCGGGGTCCTCTCTGACCGTCGTCATCCCGACGCTCAACGAGGCCGAACGCCTACCTCGACTCCTTTCGGACCTCGAAGGCCTCGACGCCGAGATCGTCGTGGTCGATGGAGGATCGGAAGACGCGACCGTCGACATCGCCGTTGAGAGGGGCGTGCGCGTTCTCGAAGCTGAGCGGGGGCGAGGCCTGCAGTTCAGGGCCGGTGTAGCGGCTAGCGACAGCCCCTGGCTCTTCTTCCTCCACGCGGACTCCCGTCTCGACCCGAGTGCGCTCACCGCGCTCCGTCACTTCCTGGAGGACGCCCGATCCGACGACTTCGCCCACTACCGCTTCGCGCTCGAGGGGACAGGACGTCTCCACCGGCTCATCGAGTTCGGGCAAGGACTCAGGGAAGCCCGTTTGGGGCTTCCTTACGGGGACCAGGGGCTCGTCGTATCGCGGGCGCTGTATGAGCGGGCGTCGGGCTACCCCGCCTGGCCGATCATGGAGGACGTAGGCCTCGTGGACCGCCTCGGCCGATTGGGGCGCCGCGTCGTCCTCCCGGCCCGCCTGGTGACGAGTTCTCGCCGCTACGACGCTCACGGAGTCCTCTTGGGCTGGCTCCGCAACCTGACGCTCATCGCGCTGTTCCGCCTCCACGTACCCGTTGAAAGGCTGGCGCGTTGGTATGCGCCCCATCGGGGGGAAGGCCCACGCGCACAGCCTCCTCGGAATCGCCGAGCCGTCGTGGTCTTCGCCAAGGCGCCGATCGAGGGGCAAGCGAAGACCCGCCTCGCGGCCGAGGTCGGTGCGCCCTCGGCTCTGCGAATCTACAGAGCACTTGGACGAGCGACGATGGACGCGCTCCGAGGCGGGCCTTACCGGCTCATCGCGTACGTCGATCCACCCGGCCCGGAAACGCTGGGGATCATGAGCGAGTGGTTGGGCCGGGATGGCGTAGAGTACCGATTCCAATCGACCGGCGACCTCGGTGCCAGAATGGCCAGCGCCTTCGACGCATGCTTCGAAGAGGCCGACGATGTATGCCTCGTCGGCACCGACATCCCGGACATCGATCAGGATACGATCCGTGCGGCCTTCGACGAGCTCGGGGAGAAGGGGGTCGTGCTCGGCCCGGCGACAGATGGGGGGTACTACCTGGTCGCCATGAGGAAACGCCATCCAGAACTCTTCACGGAGATCGCGTGGAGCACCGCGTCGGTACTCGAATCCACGTTGGCGCGCGCGTCGGAGTCCGGTCTCGAAGTGGCGCTGCTGGAGCCGAAAACGGACGTCGATACGCGCGCAGACGTGCCCGCAAGCCTTCTGCGGGAATGAGAATCGCCGGCTCCTCTTGCGAGGACTCGGGTGCGCAACACAGGTTGAGGTGCCCCCCAGGCTCAACGTCGGAATCGAATGAAGACAGCCAACACCGTCCGCTCCCGCCTCCGCTTCGACAGCCTCGAACACGTGACCACCCCCGACGGATCGGGACGTGTTTCTGTTCGGCTCGAGTGGGGCGGCGAGTACTACGAAGGGACCGTTCCCTGCTTGGAAACGCAGCAAGGCATTCTCAAGGCGGCGTCCGAGGCCGCGCTCACGGCTACGCTCGCTTCCACGCTCGGAGCAACGAGCAGTACCATCGACCTCGAAGTCATCGGAGTGAAAGCGGTTCGAGCCTTCGACGGGTGGGTCGTGGTTACGCGCATCAACGGCCGGGCCGGGGCGGACAGCTACCGGCTCTTGGGGGCCGCGCCCTGCGAGGCCGAGGAAGACCTACCCGGAGCCGCGGTCAAGGCCGTCTTGAACGCGAGCAACCGGGTGATGGAGCAGCGCGTCGCGCGCTGACGCTCGCTACAGCAGCCCGATGGCGGCTTCGCGGCTACTGGCGCTAGGCGCACGCCGGAGTCCGCGTTCATACCGGTGCCAGACGCCAGGTCGTACGGGAATGAAGATCACGTCCAGCGGGCGCCGCGCAGTGACGACGGCAAATACCGGCACTCCTTCGTAGACGCCAACCCGCAGAATCTGACCGCAATCGATGGGGAAGACGTCATCTGACTTTCCGAAGTCTGCCCCCTCGAAGACGATCACTTCATCGTCCTGATACCAAAACGCATCGGCCGCGTACGTACCGGCGAAGACCAGACCCGGCCTCAGCGTGCGAATCGGCACGGCCTGGGGCCCGACGAGCGTGTCGCCCCTCGGTGTGACCTGCACCGGGATGTTTTGCCCGGTCGCCAGACAGATGCTCGAGGGCACTCCATCCGTGATCCGAGCCGAGCCGTCGGCGACCCGCACCACCACGGTGTCGGGCGGCGGCGGCGGAATGAAAATCGTATCCGGCTCGGTCCGCCGCATTCTCCGAGGCCGACAGCGGAAGCCACGCTCGTTGGGGCAAATCGCCATCGAAGCGAGAATGCCGAACTTCGGCTGCTGATACTCGGAGTAGTGTCCGTCCAAGGGCCGGTCGTGGTTCGAAGAGAGGTATTGCGCGCCGACACGGAAGCCGCCCCAATCGAATTGGGCCCCGAGGTTCACGTCGAATCCATTGTGCTCCGCCATGATGGTGAGGAGGGAGCGCTCGCCCACCCCCACATGGAGCGTGGTGCCCATGAACCAACCGTTGGAGTGACCCGAGGAGTAAAACTCGAGCTCGCCGCCCTCTCGAAACATGCCTCCGCCATAGCCGAGCGAGAACGTCATGTCGTTCTCGGGGAGCGGTCCGCCGTCGTAGCCTCTCAGGTACGCGGTCGCCACTCCGTAGAGGCTCAGATTCGAGCTCAGTCCGCGTACATCGGAATAGCTGTCACGCACGCGCTCGTCGGCAAAACCCAGACGGGCCGGGGCGTACGCCGCACCGTCCGCATACGTGGGACTCGTGAGGTAACGGCCGCCCACGGCGAGGCCGACGCCCTGATCGACAGGTTCCCAGAGCCTGAGTCGCCCGAAGATACCCCACAGATTCCCACCGGAGTCCGCATCCGCGAAGGACTGCAAGGCGATCCCCATCTCGGCCCGATCGAAGAGCCCGACCGCAAGAGAG
>JADFLD010000187.1 GCA_022564535.1 Gemmatimonadota bacterium | reverse complement strand
CGCTCGTCTTCGTGTCCGACCGAAGCGGTGGCGACAACGTTTGGACGATGCGTTTGGACTTCACCGATACGACACAGGTGAGCCGGGGGAACGGCAACCAGTACGTCTCGCCTGAATGGATGCCGGATGGCGAGAACGTAGTGGTCAGCCGTGGGGGCGGGCTCGGTGGTGCGGCAAAGTTGTTCATGTACAACGTGACGAGGCGTTCACCGCTTCCGATCGTCTCGGAGCCTGGCCAGATCAAGGTGATGGGCGCGGCGCCGTCTCCGGACGGAAGGTACATCTGGTTCGCTACCGGCACGGGTGACTGGACGTACAACGCGAGTTTTCCCCTCTACCAGCTTTCCCGGTACGACACGGAGACGCGCACACGGATTACGATGAGTAGCCGCTACGGCTCGGGTTTCCGGCCCGCCATCTCGCCGGACGGTGAATGGCTCGTGTACGGAAGCAGAGAGAACACCGAGACCGGGCTGCGAAAGCGTAACCTCACGACCGGGGCGGAGGAGTGGCTGGCGTACCCGGTCCAGAGGGACGATATGGAGTCCCGTGCGCCGCTCGACGTGCTTCCCGGATACTCATTCATGCCGGATTCCAAGGAGATCGTCGCGTCGTACGGCGGGAAGATCTGGCGTATTCCCGTCGACGGTTCCGACGCCATCGCGGTGCCGTTCAGGGTAAGGGAAGAGCTCGCAACGGGCCCGCTCGTCGATTTCGACTACCCGATCGAAGACACGCCTACGTTCACCGTGCGCCAGATCCGTGACGGCGTCGCTTCTCCGGACGGGGCACGTCTCGCCTTCGTGGCTCTCGACGACCTGTATGTGATGGACCTCCCGGACGGCGATCCCGAGCTCGTCGCCGACTCGGACATGACGCAGGCTCAACCGGCGTGGTCGCCGGATGGCGAATGGATCGCCTATGTGACATGGGGCGCGGATGGCGGTCACGTCATGAAGGTGCGTCCGAACGGGGGGACGCCGCAGCAGCTGACCACGTCGATTGCACAGTATCAGCAGATCGTTTGGACGGAGGCGGGAGATCGGATCGTCGCACTCCGAAACCCCGCGCGGGCATTTCAGGAGGCGGATGGACCCGGCTTCGGTGGAGCCGAAACCGACATCGTGTGGATTCCTGCCGATGGTGGCGACGCGACGCTCATCGCTCCTGCGGAAGGGCGCCAGCTGCCGCACTTCGTCGACGGCTCGGACCGCGTGTACCTCCACCACGGGGCCAACGGACTGGTTTCCATCCGGTGGGATGGCACGGACGAGAAGGGTCACGTGAAGATCGTAGGCAACACGAGGCCCGGTGCCACGGAGCCCAACCGCGCCGGCTTCATCCGAATGGCCCCGAGCGGTGACCGGGCTCTAGCCCAAGTGAATGACGACCTCTACGTCGTGACCGTTCCCAAGCTCGGAGGCGATACGCCGCAGATCTCTGTCGGAAAGCCGGACGACGCGGCTTTCCCCGTCGAGAAGCTGACCGACATCGGGGGAGACTTTCCGAGCTGGAGCGCCGATGGACGCAGCGTCCACTATTCGATAGGAAACGCGCACTTCGTCTACGACCTGGATGCGGCGGAGGCGTATGCCGATTCGGTAAAGGCCGCGAAGCGCGCGGCTGAGGACGAAGAAGAAGAAGACGACGAGGATGAAGATGATGAGGACGACGACGATGCCGGGTACCGCGCGTCGGAGCGACGCATCGTTATCGAGGCCGCCCGGGACATCCCGCAGGGTGTGTTGGTACTGCGGGGCGCGCGCGCGATCACGATGAACGGGCGTGAGGTCATCGAGGACTCCGACATCGTCATCCGCAACAATCGCATCGAAGCGGTCGGGAGGCGCGGCACGGTCACCGTACCGCAGGGGGCTGACGTCATCGACGTATCGGGCCAGACGATCGTACCCGGCTTCGTCGACACGCACGCGCATATGTGGCCGGCCTTCGGACTCCACAAGACTCAGTCCTGGATCTACCTGGCGAATCTGGCCTATGGGGTCACGGCCACGCGCGATCCGCAGACGGCGACTACCGACGTTCTCAGCTACAGCGACATGGTGACCTCCGGCGCCATGATCGGGCCACGTGTCTACTCGACCGGCCCAGGGATCTTCGGTGACTACGTCGAGGATCCCATCCGCGATCTGGACCACGCTCGCGACATCATGCGGCGATACAGCGAGTACTACGACACCAAGACCATCAAGATGTACATGGCGGGCAATCGTCAGCAGCGCCAATGGGTGATCATGGCGGCCCGCGAACAAGGCATCATGCCGACCATCGAGGGCGGGCTGATGTTCAAGTACGACATCACGACGGCGCTCGACGGGTATCCGGGCCAGGAGCATTCGCTGCCCATCGCGCCCATCTTCTCGGACGTCGTGGATCTTTTCCAGGGGACCGGGATCACCTACACGCCCACCCTGCTCGTTTCCTATGGCGGGCCGTGGGCGGAGAACTTCTACTACTCGCGCGAGAATCCGCACGACGACCCCAAGCTGCAGTACTTCACGGCCCACGGGGAGCTCGATCGGAAGAGTCGTCGCCGACCGGGGTGGTTCCGCGACGATGAGCACGTGTTCCCAAGACACGCCGAGGGGTTGCGGCAGCTCGTCGAGGCCGGAGGTCGGGTCGGTGTCGGCAGCCACGGCCAGCTGCAGGGGCTCGGTTACCACTGGGAGCTCTGGTCGATACAGTCCGGCGGCATGGACGAGTACGACGCGCTGCGCGTGGCTACCATCTTGGGAGCCGAGGCGATCGGTCTCGATCAGGACCTCGGCTCGATCGAGGTCGGCAAGCTCGCCGACCTGGTCATCCTCCAGGGGAACCCCCTCGATGACATCCGCAACACGAACACGATCACGCATGTCATGAAGAACGGCCGACTCTACGAGGGCGATACCCTCAACGAGACGTGGCCACGGCAGAGGACACTCGAGCGTCGAGATTGGATCGGGGCGGAGGAGCCCAGTCCACGAGCCGGCATCCGCCGGTAGTCAGTGGGTAGCCCGTTCCTATGCGTGCATCTAGAATGTGCGACTCGGCACCTTCCAACATTCAATGGACCTGGACATGAGAAACGCCAATGTCGTCGCGCGCATCGTGCGGCCGATCGGTCTCTTTTCACTCCTCACCGTGGCGGCGTGCTCCGGTGAGCCCGCGGTTGAGAGTGAGGCCGACCTCGTCGCTCGTGCTCGCGGCATCCACGAGCGGGTCATCACGCTCGATACGCACAACGACATAAATGCGTCGAACTTCACGGCCGAGCGCAACTACACGACCGACCTGGGCACTCAGGTCAACCTTCCCAACATGGAGGCGGGTGGGCTCGACGTGTCGTGGATGGTCGTGTACGTCGGCCAGGGCCCGCTCACGGAGGAGGGTTACGCGAACGCGCACGCCCAGGCGATTGCGAAGTTCGACGCGATCCACCGTCTCACCGATGAGATCGCGCCGGATCGTATCGGACTCGCGCTGACCTCCGACGACGCGCGTAGTATCGTCGCCTCCGGAAGAAAGGTCGCGATGATCGGCGTCGAGAACGCGTACCCTCTCGGCACCGACCTCGACAACATCCGCGACTTTGCCGAGCGCGGCGGCCGCTACATGTCGCTCGCCCACAACGGCCACAGCCAGTTCTCCGACTCGAACACAGGTGAGCGCGACGACGTGTGGCTCCATGGCGGGCTCAGCGACCTCGGCCGCCAGGCGATTGCCGAGATGAACAAGTGGGGCATCATGATCGACGTATCGCATCCGTCGAAGGTGGCGAATCTGCAGGCCATGGAACTGTCCCGCGCGCCGGTCGTCGCATCGCACTCCGGCGCCCGCGCGCTCGGCGACGTGAGTCGGAACATGGACGACGAGCAGCTCCTGGCGCTGAAAGAGAACGGAGGTGTCATTCAGACCGTCGCCTTCCGCAGCTACCTGCGCCCCGACAAGAACGCGGCTTACAATGAGGCCTCGCAGGCGATCATCGCGGACGTGGCCGAGGAAATGGGCTTCGATCTGCCCTCCGGAGGGCGTGGCGCGATGCGCCGCGCCACCCAGGCGATGAGCCCCGACGATCGGGAGGCGTTCATGGCCGAATACCAGCGTGTTCAGGACGCTGCGGCTTCACGCATCGCAGCCGAAGTAGATCCTGTCACGCCGCCGGTGGGCGTCTCCGACCTCGTCGATCACATCGACTATCTCGTCGCCCTGATCGGCCTCGAGCACGTCGGCATCAGCTCCGACTTCGACGGCGGTGGCGGGGTGAGCGGCTGGAACAGCGCGGCCGAGACGTTCAACGTGACGCTCGAGCTCGTACGGCGTGGCTACACCGAGGACGAGATCGGCATGATCTGGAGCGGGAATCTCTTCCGCGTGCTCGACGAGGTGCAGCGGGTTGCGGCGGAGATCCAGGCAGGGGGATGACCGACATCCGTTCTTTTCCTTCTGAGCGATGGGTGCGCGGGCGTCGAACCGGCGTCTTAGCGTTCGTTGCACTCCTGGCGATTGGCGGCGCCCGCTCCGAGCCGCAGTCGGGTGCCCGCTGTAGTGACCTGCCCGAGGCGGTGGCTACCAAGGCTGCGGCGATCCGGGACGCGGCGCTGACTCGGGACTACGACGCGCTCCTCGCGCTTACCGACAGTGCCGACTTCAGCTACAGCTTCGGGGACGATGGAGGTGACCCGACCGTGTACTGGCGTGCCCTCGACCTGGGGGGTGACGACGTCCCGGCCGCGATCGTCGCACTCTTGGAGATGCCGTGCGCAGTGGTCGACTGGGGCGGGCCTCTGAACTACGTGTGGCCCGCGGCGTTCGAGATCCCGTACTCCGATCTTTCCGAGGCCGAAAGAGCGGGGCTGGTTGCGCTCTACCAGGGTATGGACATCGAGTACTACTACATGGACGGCCCGGAGAACGGGTACTACGTGGGGTGGCGGCTCGTGATCGACGAGTCCGGAAGATGGACGTACTTCATCGCAGGGGATTGAGCGAGGCTCTTCTCGCACCTATGGTGCCTGTCCCGCTGTGACGCGGGTGCACCTCTATGCTCAGTAAGGACTACGCCATGACGCGCCCCACGGCATCCGCACTCGCACTCATGGTGCTCGCGTTCGCGACGAGCGGTATCGAAGCCCAGGATAGGCCGACGCTCAGTCCGGACGACTTCGACCAATGGGAGCGCCTCGGCCAGGCGGTTCTGTCGCCCAATGGCGAGTGGCTGGCTGTCTCGATCAATCGTGTCAGCG
>JADFLD010000186.1 GCA_022564535.1 Gemmatimonadota bacterium | reverse complement strand
TTCCAAAGCCAAAGAGAGACCGATCGCGCCGGAACCCGTGCCCACGTCGAGTGCGGTAGCGCCGAATCTGTCACGGTCGCCGAGCCAGCTCAGAATCTCACCGACGAGCACTTCCGTTTCCGGCCTCGGGATCAACACTGCAGGCGAGATCTCGAGGTCTAACTCCCGGAAGGGCTGGCGCCCGACGATGTACTGGAGGGGCTCGCGCGCCGCGCGCCGCTTCAGGAGCGGGCGAAACCCGTCCAGTTCCGCGCCACTGAGGGGGCGCTCGAAGTCTAGATAGAGTTGGAGGCGCCCCACGCCGACGACGTGCGCCAGCAAGTGCTCGGCATCGAGCCGAGCCGACTCGATGCCTTTGCCCTCGAGGTAATCGGCACTCCACAGGATCATCCGCAACACCGTCCACGTGTCACCCATCCCCCCACCTCGCCCCGATGCGCCCGGGTCGGGCCCGACGCCCGTCGTCACGAGTCCTCGCCCTCCATGCGCTCTTCCTGCTCGGCCATGCGAAGCGCGTCGACCAACTCGTCCAGGTCGCCGTCGAGCGTCTCCGTGAGCCGGTAAAGCGTGAGTCCGATACGATGATCCGTAACACGATTCTGCGGAAAGTTGTACGTGCGGATCTTCGCGGAACGATCGCCCGTGCCGACTTGTAGCCTCCGCTCCAATGCACGCTCCGCCTGCACCTCGGCGATCATCTGATCCAAAAGTCTGCTCCGCAGCACCTTGAGCGCCTTGGCCTTGTTCTTGAGCTGCGATTTTTCGTCCTGACACGAAACGACGAGGCCCGATGGGACGTGCGTGATGCGTACGGCGGAGTCCGTTGTGTTCACGGACTGCCCGCCGGGCCCCGACGAACGGAAGACGTCGATGCGCAGGTCCTTGGGGTCGATCTGGAGATCGACCTCCTCGGCCTCGGGAAGGACCGCCACGGTCGCAGCGGACGTATGGATACGACCCTGGCTCTCCGTGGCCGGCACACGCTGGACCCGATGTACGCCGGACTCGTACCGGAGCCGCCCGTATACGCCTCGGCCACGAATCGTGAAAATCGCTTCCTTGATGGATCCCGGAATCCCCTCCGACACGTTGATCAGCTCGATCTTCCACCCCTGGCGCTCCGCAAACAGCCGGTACATGCGCATGAGGTCGGCGGCGAACAGGCTGGCCTCGTCTCCACCCGTTCCGGCCCGGATCTCGATGACCGCGGGTCGGTCCGCGAGCGGATCGGGTGGAATCAGAAGTTCCTTCACCCGGCCGCTGATTCTCTCGATTCGCACGAGGAGCTCCGCGGCCTCGTCAGCCGCCAGCGCCTTCATCTCCGGGTCGTCGGCCTCTTCCAGCAGTTCGAGGGCACCCGCGTGCTCCACCACCAGGGACCTCAGCTCGCGCCCTGCCGTCACCACGGGCTCGAGTTGGGAATGCTCCTGCCCCAAGTCCTTCAACCTCTCACGGCTAGAGAGCACCTCGGGGCTGGCAAGCGCTTCCTCGACTCCCGCCAGACGTCGTTCCGCGTTGGCCAGGCGCTCGTCCAGCCGTGGGTCGATCAGGGCCTTCATGACTGGACCGCGAACGGGAAGGATACCATTACCGCAGCACCGGGACGTGGTGGAAACCGCGCCTCACAGAAGTGCCGGACGGCCGGGAACGACCCCGGCCCATCGGCTCACTTCTGTGCGGCCTGCTCGTACCTCTTCTTGAAGCGGTCGACACGACCCGCGGTGTCGACGAGGCGTTGCTTGCCGGTGTAGAAAGGGTGACAAACGCCACAGATCTCCACGTGGACCTCCTCCTGCGTGGCCATCGTCTCGAAACGATTCCCACAGGCACACGTCACCATCCCCGCCATAACGTCGGGATGGATGCCTTGTCTCATGTCCTGCTCCAAGCGCCTAAGTGGAACGGGCCGGGCGTCGCACGCGCCGGCCCGAGAACCGAGCGCCCGGAATTGCAGGGCGTCGGTCTATAGCCCAAGAAACTTAAACGACACCCGAGGAATGGTCTAGTGACGAGCCTCGAGCCGCTGTCAAAGCGGAGAGCATGAGGAGGAACGCGACCGCGGCTGCCCCGTTTCCCACCAGATCGCCATGACGAGTGTAGAACGTCAGCACGTCTGACGTCAGCACGTCGTCGATCCGGATGTCCTCCTCGAAGAGACGGGTCGCGTTGTACACTCGGCCCACGGGGTCTACGAAGAGCGAGATTCCGGTGTTCGCCGACCTCGCCACCCCCATCCGGTTTTCGATCGCTCGCATCACCATGTGCGCGGGATGCTGCCAAAGCGCCGTCGTGCGGGCGTACGCCGGCTCGCGGCCGTACCACGCGTCATTGGTGATGTTCAACAAGACATCGGCCCCCTCCAGACGCAGCGCACGAGCGCCCTCCGGATAGCTCGACTCGTAGCAGATCAAGACTCCGAATAGCGTCTCATTGACCCGCACGAGGGGCCAACCCTCCCCCACGCCATACGCTCCAAAGTACTGGAGGCCACCCAGAATTCTCCAAGGAACGAAGGGCACGCGCTCCACCATCGGAACGAGGTAATGCTTGTCGTATTGGAAGTCGGTGAGTCCCTCGGGCTCCATCAGAAAGGCGGAGTTGAAGGGTGTCAAACCGCCCTCGTCATGCGAAACATAGCCTAGGCCTCCAAACAGGATCGCCCCCCCGACCTCGCGACTGAACGCCTGGATACGCGACACCTCGCGAGCGAACTGTGGCGCCCGGGGGAAGAGGCTCAGCGTCACCTCGGGCAGCACCACGAGGTCCACAGAACCCGGTTCGATCCTGGGAATGAGCCGATCGAGCGCGGAGAAAGTGCTGTCCCTACCCGTTTCGCCCTCGAGCTTGATGTGCTCCGGGATGTTGGGCTGCACGATGGCCACGCGAGCCACGATGCGCGTCTCGAGAGTGCCGGCCCGCCAAACGCCCCACGACGCCGGCAAAGCGACCACGGCCACGACGACGGCCGCGTGTCGTACCCAGCCCACGCCGTCGCGCAGCCGAAGCACGACTCCCGCGACGAGCGCGTTGACCATCGCAAGCCAGAAAGTGACACCTCGGCTGCCGATGAGCTCGGCGATCCCTACCAGTTCGGGAAAGCCCGTCAGCGACGACCCCAGGCCTAGCCAGGGGAAGGCCATGGTGCCGGGCAGATGGGCTCGCGACCACTCGAGCGCGGTCCAAGTGACGGGAAGCACCACCCAGAGCGGGGCGCGCAACGTGTGGAGGCCGTGGTGGAGAAGCCAGGCGAAGACCGTTGTCATCGCCACCGCAATGCCCAACGTGGCCAGGAACGCCACGATTGCGAGCTTCGTGAACCAGATCAAGGCGACCAGGATCCAGTAGAAGACGATGCCGAAATAAATCGTACCGAAGACGACGGCGCCCCGTCTCGCGGCTTGACGCCCCTCGGAGTCGCCGGGGAGCGCCCGGATCCAGAGCGCGAAAGGCGCAAGCCCTACGAAGGGCAGAATCAGAGGGTGCAGCGGTGGGTAGGAGAGCGCGAGCAGGATGGCCGAAACCGCGGGCACCATCCGCTCACCGGGCCGCGGCCACCACGCCGCCCGCCACGTCGCGAGCGCTCCCGCACCGACTGACGGCAAGATGCCCCCTATAGCTCGACCTCCTTCCTACTCTTCGCCGCGCTGTACGCCGCCTCGACCAGCGCCATCAGTTGGACCTGCTCCCACGGGAGCACGGGGTCTCCGAGACCGCGAGCGCAACGCACGAAATCGTCGAGAAGGCGCCGATAAGCATTCATGTAGGAGTTCTCTCCGCCCCGAGGCTTCGGTTGCCTCGGCGTCACCTCCATCGGGCGACCGCCCACTTGCTTATATACGTCGAGGGGCGGCAGCGAGCCCGAGCCCTGGGAACCCATCACACGCACGTAGAAGCGGTCCTCTCCGGCGAAGAGCCTGTCGCTGACCTCGAACGTCAGCGCGATGCCGCCCCGCGTCTCCGCCATGACCGTAGCAGCGCTCTCGACTCCACCCTCGGGCCCGTTCAGGACGCAGGACACGCGCTTGATCTCGGGAAAGCCTACGATCCACATGCACAGGTCGAGCCCAGGAATTCCGAGGTCGATCAGCGCACCTCCACCCGCTATGGCGCGATCGCTGCGCCACGGAGAATGCGACGAGGGCACGGGGCGAACCAGCCAACTCCCGCGGACGGCGTATAGATCGCCGAGTTCACCTCCAGCCACGAAGCTTCGGAGCGCGATCACCTCGGGCCGGTACCGGTGGGGAAGGCCGACCATCAGGACCCGACCCGTCCGTTCCGCAACGTCCAGTACCCGAGCCGCACCCGCGGAGGTGACCGCAATCGGCCGCTCCACCAGCACGTGTTTGCCGGCCTCGAGCGCCGCGATCGCCAATTCCTCGTGCAGATTATTGGGCGTGCACAAGACGACGGCGTCGAGCTCGTCGAAGGCGATGAGGTCGTCCGTGTCCATGACCAACGGGACCGAGAGTCGCCGAGACAGGGTTTCGGCCTTGTGAGCGTCGGCGTCCGAGATCGCGACAACGTCGACGTCTTTTCGCTCGGAGAGAATCGGGAGATGTACGATCTGACTGATCGCCCCGGAGCCGACGATCCCGACTCGGATCGGATTGTCGACCTCAGTCATTGCCCCGGGCTTCCCCGGGCGCGTTGGGCCCGATCATGATCTGCCATCCCGCCCGGACGTGAAAATACTGTAGGTCGGGCATCACCTCGTAGCGCCCGACCGCGTACAGACGCATGGCGTTCGTGACCGGGTACTCCGCACCGAAGTGCAGGTTGAAGCCCGGCTGGACCGAATCGATCAGGTCCTCGACGAAGGTCCCGTTGATCGCCTCGCCATCGCCATTGATCAGGTGCGCTGTGAGGCCCAGGCCGCCGAACGTGAGGAGGCCGAGCGGCAGTGCCCAGACGACGTGACCATCCAGCCCGATCGCGATATCAGTGTACCGGATGGAGCCGAAGTCGAGGGCCGGCGGAGGGTCGCCGGTCTGAGCCGCCACCAGCTCCGCCACGCGGTCTGCGAATTCGGCGATCTCGCCCGAGGCCATAGTCGACTGCCAGTAGGTGATCGAGGGTACGATCCGCAGACCGGGTCCAGCATACCCGAGGTCGAAGCGAACCGCGTAGCTCACGGTCGGGTCGACCTTGGTGGGCCAGAGGTAACCGAAATCGAAGCCGAAGCCACGAAGCGACAGGTTCTCGTAGTCGATGTCGGCAATGTCCTGCGCCGCGAGGCTAAACGGC
>JADFLD010000185.1 GCA_022564535.1 Gemmatimonadota bacterium | reverse complement strand
GAAGACAAACCAGTAGACCAGAAACGGGATAGGCAACACCGTGACCGAGGCCATCACCCAGTCGCGCTGCGCCACCTTGCTGAGGATGCGTATCACGACCCACAGCGAGATCGCTATGTACACGAAGGACGCCAGATAGATGCCCGACCCCAGCGGCAGCGTGCCCTCCGTGATCACACCCCACGCGCCATAACCGACCGCGCTCATCGCGAGCCCCCTCTTCACGACGTCCGCCGAGGCTCAGATCGATATCGAAGAAGCGATCACCGCGCTTCCGATGCGGGAGGTCGGCCCCGCCGTGGCAGGCGGACGGATCGCCGACATCGCGGTCGATCCTACGAATCGCTCGGTGTGGTATGTGGCGGTCGGCTCTGGTGGGCTCTGGAAGACGACGAACGCGGGTACGACTTGGACGCCGATCTTCGACGATCAGCCCAGCTACTCGATCGGCTCCGTGGCGCTCGACCCCTCGAACCCGGACGTGGTCTGGGTAGGGACCGGCGAAAACGTGAGCGGTCGCCACGTGGCCTGGGGATCGGGAGTGTACGTGAGCCGCAACGGCGGGACGACTTGGCAGAACGTCGGCCTCACATCGTCGGAGCACATCGGCAAAATCCTCATCCATCCCGAGGACGGGGACCGTGTACTCGTAGCCGCCGAGGGCTCGCTCTGGTCGGAGGGGGGAGAACGGGGTGTGTACCTGACCCGTGACGGCGGCGCGACGTGGAGACGCGTGCTCGACGTCGACGAGAACACGGGCGCGACCGACCTCGAGTTCGACCCTTCCAACCCGGAAGTCGTGTACGCAGCCACGTATCAGCGACGCCGTCACATCTGGGGCCTGATGTCCGGCGGTGAGGGGTCGGGCATCTACAAGTCGAGCGACGGCGGCGACACGTGGCGGGAGGTCACGCGCGGACTGCCCGAGGGCGACATGGGCAAGATCGGACTCGCCGTCACACCGGCCGATCCGAGCCTCGTCTACGCAACCATCGAGGCGACGGAGGACGAGCGCGGTTTCTACCGCTCGACCGACCGGGGCGAAAGCTGGGAGAAGCGCAACGACTACATCTCGGGAGGGACGGGTCCGCACTACTACCAGGAGATCGAAGCATCCCCGACCGAGCCGGATCTCGTGATCCAGATGGACGTCTTCTTCCAGATCACGCGCGATGGCGGAGCGACGTTCGACAACCTCGGTACCGGGCGCGAGAAGCACTCGGACAACCACGCCCTCTGGATGGATCCCGACAACACGCTCCACATGCTGGCCGGAACCGACGCCGGGCTATACGAGACGTTCGACCGCGGCACGACGTGGCGCCATTTCCCGAACATGCCGATTTCGCAGTTCTTCAAGGTCGCCCTCTCGAACAGCGAGCCGTTCTACGACATCCTCGGCGGGGCGCAGGACCTGGGCACGCTGTGGGGACCCTCGCGCACCATGAACACCGAGGGCGTGCGCAATTCGGACTGGTACATGCCGATGGGTGCGGACGGGTACGGCGTACAGGTCGATCCGACGGACCCCGACCTCCTCTACCTGATGACGCAACAGGGGAACCTGTACCGCACGCATAGGAAGAGTGAAGAGTCGATCCAGATCCAGCCGCAGCCGGCCCCGGGCGATCCGCCCGAGCGTTGGAACTGGGACTCACCGCTCATGATCAGTCCGCACGACTCCGACCGGATCTACTTCGCGTCGCAGCGGCTCTGGCGGAGCGACGACCAGGGCGATTCGTGGACCGCCATCAGCGGGGACCTCACCACGAACACCAATCGGTACACGCTCCCGTACATGGGACGCGTCTGGGGGCTCGACGCCATGCACGACAACGGCGCGATGTCGAAGTACGCCACGCTGACGACGATCTCGGAGTCACCGCTCACGGAGGGCCTGTTGTACACGGGGTCCGACGACGGGCTGATCCACGTCTCCACCGACGCTGGCGGATCGTGGACGCGCGCCGCGCGCTTGCCCGGCGTACCCGAGCGGTCCTTCATCAACAAGGTCGAGGCGGACCTGCACACGTCCGGCCGCGTCTTCGCGCTGGCGGACGCGCACAAGACGGGTGACTTCACCCCCTACGTCTTCGCCAGCTCGGACAACGGTCGGAACTGGACGTCGATCCGGGGCGACCTGCCCGACAGCACGATCCTGTGGGCGATCCAGCAAGATCACGTGAATCCCGACCTGCTCTTTCTCGCCTCCGAGTACGGCGTCTACTTCACCCCGAACGGCGGGACGAATTGGCACATGCTCTCGGCGGGGGCACCGACGATCTCGTTTCGGGATCTCAAGCTACATCGTCGCGACGACGACATCGTCGGGGCGACCTTCGGGCGCGGCTTCTACGTGCTCGACGACTACAGCCCGCTGAGGGAGATCGCGAGCGGCGCGCTTGCCGGCGACGGCGGCGTCATGCCGGTGCGCGACGCGTGGTGGTATGTGCCCAACGCGCCCAACCAGGCGGTGGGCAGGCCGACGCTGGGGAGCACGGCATACGCGGCACCGAATCCACCGTTCGGGGCAACGTTCACGTACTACTCGCCAACGTCACCCGAGAATCCGAGCGACGCGCGCGACGCCGCCGAGCAAGAGCTGCGCACGCGGGGTGCGGATGTAGCGTTCCCTGGCTACGACGCCTTGCGCGCCGAGGCCGGAGAGAGCGGAGCGAGGGTGCTCCTCCAGGTCTCGGATGCGGCCGGAGAGCCGGTGCGTTGGATCGAGGGTCCCGCGCGAGCCGGACTTCATCGAGTCACGTGGGATCTCAGGCGCCCACCCCCGAACCCGATCAGCCTTACCCGCCCCGGCTTTCGACCGCCCTGGGTGACCGACCCCGTGGGGCCCCTGGCCCCTCCCGGTACGTACTCGGTCCAGATGGTGCTCGTCTCCGCGGAGGGCGTCGCGGAAATCGGTGCGCCCCAGAGCTTCGTGGTAAAGCCTGTGGCGAGTGCCCCTCCGGGTACGGACTTCGTCGCCATCGCAGACTTCCAGCGTCTTACCAGCGAGTTGTCACGTCGGAGCGGCGCAGCCAGTGGCGAGATCGGGCGACTCGGCGAACGTCTGCGCTTCATGCGGGCGGCGCTCCTCCGGACGCCCCGTGCAGACGCGTCTCTGTTCGGACGCATGGACGACCTGGCGCGAGCCTTGGACGGCCTCGCGCTACGGCTCGACCGGGACCCGATTCGTGGATCGCTCGACGAGTCGAGCGTTCCGACCATCTCCAACCGCGTGGGCAACGTGATCGGCGGCCACTGGTCCACGCGAATGACGCCGACGCAAACGCAGCGGACGAACATCGAGATCGCCGAGCGCGATCTCGGCATTCTCGAGCGGGACCTCACCGACCTCATCGAAGGAGAACTGATGCCGATCGAGGAAGCGTTGGCTGCAGCCGGAGCTCCATGGACGCCCGGCGCCCGGGTCGGAGCGGGTCGATGAGTCGCGAGTGAGAGGAGCGCGTCAGCGTTCTTCCAGTCTCTGGGTGACGACGAACCGGGTGCCGTCTGCGTTGACGTCGTATTCGGGATTGTAGGACGTCATCATGTTGTCGGCACCCATGCCGACCTGCTCTCCGGTGAAGAGCACCCTGGGCGTACCCGGGCTGAAACCTTCGTCGGCCGTGAACTCGACGGCCATGAGGGAATTGCCTTGCCAAAAAAACAACTCGTCGTCGCTCCACTTCGGCCACGTGCCGCCGTTCGTCGACACTCTCCATCTGGCCTCGGACCCCGGGAACGGGGTCACGTAGATCTCCATCTGACCGTCCTGGTCGGACTGGTACGCGACGAAGCGTCCGTCGCGAGACAGCCGGGCCAGCGCCTGGATTCCGTCGTCGTCGACCAGTACGCCCGTTTCCCCGCTCGCCACGCTGACGTACCAGAGGTCGCGGGCCTGGGTATCCGGATCGTTGGTGTGGAAAACCACCATCGAAGCATCCGGTGTCCATGAGGGGTACCACTTGTGCATCCCCTCGCTCTCGATGAGTGGGCGGTCTCCGCCCGTTCCATCCGATGCGCGGACGTACAGGTTCGACACGCCTCCCGGGTTCTGGATCGAGTACGCGATACGGGCCCCGTCCGGCGACCATATCATGTGGCGCTCGGCTCCCTCGTTGGTCGTGAGCCGCTTCAGGGTCATGCCTTCGAGAACCCAGAGGTGATCCGTATCGCCCGGGTTCTCCCGACCGCGGACCGCGACTCTGGTCCCATCAGGGGAAATCGACGGATCGAGGATCGAGTTCATGCTCGGGCCGATGGTCCCTTGCACCTCGCCGGATCGATCGACCCAAGCGAGCTGCCGGACGGTCGGCGTCTGGTTTCCGCGCCCCCGCTGCTGCGCGCCGAGCGGTCCCGAATTCGCGGCAAGCACGCCGAAGGTGATCAGAGAAATCGCGAAGTAGGGCTTCATGGTCGGGTCCTCGATATTGCCGGTGTCTGGATGATGGTGCTCGCCGATGATACGCGGTGTGTGAAGGAAGAGAAATCGGCCGCGCCCGACCACCGCCGTGGGAGGCCGATCCGGCGGGCGGTTGTGAAGCGGTGTGAGGCGCGGCATCCTGACTCCTCTGATCCCTCCGATGCAGAGATAGAACGATGAGACGACGAACTTCCCTCGTGACCCTCGTCGCGATCGCCGCGCTTGGGAGCACCGGCGCCGTGTGGAACGCCGAGCGAGACGTGGGGCGAATGGCGGCCGAGGCCGAGGCCTTCCTGTCGTCCCTGTCGGCCGAGCAGCGGGCTCGGGCGACCTTTTCGATGGAGTCGGAGGAGCGGCTGCGCTGGCACTTCATTCCGGTGGAGATGTTCCAGCGCCGCGGGGTCATGCTCAAGGAGATGACCGCGCCGCAGCGCGAGCATGCCGAGGCCTTGCTGAAGGCGGGCTTGAGCCAGCGCGGCTACCTCACCACGACGCAGATCATGGATCTGGAAGACGTTCTTCGTGCGCTGGAGTCCGGGCGGCGTTTCGCCCGCGATCGAGACGAGTACCTGTTCGCGGTCTTCGGTACGCCGTCCGACGATGGGACTTGGGGATGGCGATTCGAAGGGCACCACATCTCCCTCCACTTCACGATCGTGGACGGTACGGTGGCGATCGCCGCGCCGGCGTTTCGCGGCGCGAATCCTGCCGAGGTGCGAGACGGGCCACAGCGGGGACGCCGCGTGCTGGGTGACCGCGAGGACGCGGCTCGTGCGCTCCTTGAAGCCCTCGACGCATCGCAGCTTCGGACCGCGACGATCGCCAC
>JADFLD010000184.1 GCA_022564535.1 Gemmatimonadota bacterium | reverse complement strand
GGCAGTGACCGAGGACGAGCCGCGGGCTTCGACTACGCTAAGCTGGCCGGCCCCTCGACGAAGACCGTATCCGTGGCCGATTCCTCGAAGCACAGATTGACCGTTCTCCCTTCTGTGCGGGTCCGGTGGACCGTCCCTGCCGGAACGGTCACAGCCTGCCACGGCTCGAGCCGCAGGGTCCGACCGTCTGCGAGGTCGATCAGCAGGCGTCCCTCGACCACGAGGAAGAGCTCGTCCGAGGCGGGGTGGTGGTGCCAAGGGTAGTCCCCGTCGAACACGGCGAGCCGCAGACAGTGCTGATTCACCTTGCTGATCACGACGTTGCTGTAACCGTCCTTCGTCTCCTCGGCGACCGCGCTCAGGTCCACGACTTCGAGGTGTGCGTACCGAACCGGTTCATCCTGATATGACCCAGCCGCTTGGGAGAGGTCGTCCATGCCTCAGCCGCCGCCCCTCCGCTTCGGTATCTCCATCTCGGATCTGTCGTTGATCCGGAACATGAAGTCCACGGAGTGGACCTCCGCCTCTTCACCCTTCTTGAAGCTCAGCACCGACTCGTACTCTCCCGCCTCGACGAAGATGTGGCGGGTTTGGTACTGTCCCGGCGTGCCTCGAACACCCCGCAGCGCGAAGGGGCCGAACTCCTCGCCGTCTCGCTTGATGATCACTTCTGCGTCGGAGAATTCGGTGTAGGCTTCCTCCGTCTCGAGTGAGCTCACGCGCCAGCGGAGAAACTGGATCTCATCGGTGAGCGCCGGTTCGGGCTCGGCGCCGAAGACGACCGCCAGTCCGGCGACTTCCTTGCGCTCGTGGAACGTGAGCGGACCCTCGGGGGACACCGTTGCGGCGAGAACGGATACGCTCCCTAGGACGGCGGCGGCGGCGAGGAAGGTTGTGGCGTATTTCTTCATGATCTCTCCCAGTGAAAACGCGTACTTCGAGACACGGTATTTTCCAGAGCATTAGTGACCCATCGGCGAGGTTCGCACCAGGACCGCGGTGACAATCAAGACGAGCTGCGCGACCAAGAGCTCGACGGTGGCCGCCCTTCTCAGTTGTGTGTTGCCGGCCTGGGTTCCCAGCCTGGGCGTGAGGTAACGGAAGTTCAGGCCGCCCAGGCCGAGGACGACCGCCACGAGAGCCAGTTTCAAGAGAAGCGTGCGACCGTAGCCCGTAAAGGCCAATGCGGCGACGTCCGGAAGTTCTCTCCAGGCGGCGAAGGTGCCCGTGAGGACCAGCGTTCCCACGCACGCCATCGCAACCGGGGAAAAGGCCGGGACCAGCTCCGGAAGTAAGCTCCTCCCCTGGGGGTCGGCCCGACGCCAACACCACTCGAGATAGAGGACGACGGTCAGGCCTCCGACCCAACCGCCGGCGGCCCATACGTGCGCGGCGTCGGCGAGGAGCGAAATCGATCGAAGGGCCTCCTGGCCCGCCGCGTGTCCGGTGAAGCCCGGGAAGGAGCCCATCGCCAATACGACCGGCGTCGCCAGCCACCACCCGATCCTTCGACCGGTTCGCGCCAGAAACAGCGTCGCCACGGCTGCGATGGACCCGGCTGTCGCCCAAAGCCACGCTCGCCCCCAAGCCGTCGATCCGAGGAGAAGAGCCGCGTCTTCGGTCCAGGGCACGAACGGGTCGCGAAACTCTTGGAGCTGGCGGGCGAAATAGAACGCCATGGCGACCGGCAGAAGGAGCGACGCGTAGAACGCGACGCGGGCGGCCCCCCGGTCGAGCCACTCGGGGGAAGGGTCGTCCAAGAAGGAGACCCGGGGCAGAACGCTCCAGCGCGCGATCGTGGCGCCGATCGAGAGCGCGAGGCCCCCGAACAGCAACCAACCGGTCAGCGCGCTGAAGCCTGCCCCCACCGTCTACTGGCCGCTCACGGTGAAGCCGAAGGTCTCTCGAACGACGTGTCCGTCGTCGCCCATTCCTCGCCACGAAACGGTGTACGTCCCCCTCTCGAGCGGGTGGTTCAGCTCGACGAAGAACACACGATCGTCCTCAGGGTCCTGTGCGACGTCGGCGGCGTTGATGGCCTCGTCGTCCGAGCCGATGAGACGGATCGACGTCGTTCCCTCCTGCGGGGCCTCGGTGAACCAAAGGCGAATTTCGGAGACAGTTTCCACCGAGACGTCCGCCGCCGGCGCGGACTTGCTCAGTGCGAAGTGTCGTTCGGCGTCGGCGCCGGGGACCGCTGCCCCGACGAACCCACCCATCAGCAGGGGGATCATGACCGTGGCCTTTAGCATCATTTTCATGTCAGTGCATCCTTCCAAGTAGTCGTCGGGCTGGCCGACACGGGTCAGTAGATGAGACGAAGGCCGGCACCTATGCGTAGGCCTTCGGTTTCCAAACGGCCCGATACCGGCGTGCGTGGGTCCTTTTCACGAATCCAGGTCAGGTCCAGGTACGGAGCGAACTTCCGGCGGATCTCGTAGCGCGTGCGGATTCCCAATTCGAGCGCTCCGACGCCGGCGGACGCGTCGAGCTCGTCATCCGCGGTGAGCAACCAGTCGACCTCGCCCTCGAGCGTGAGCACTAGGCGCTGCGTGAGGTACAGGTCGTTCTCGGCCTCGAACCTGATGCTCGGCCTCCCCCGATCGCTCACGAACCCGAACAAGCCGATCTCGAACCAATAGGGTGCGAGGCCCATGAGACCCACCGTCGCGTAGCCCTGGGACGTCGGCTCCCAATCGTGCCTGTATCCGACCACGACATCCCAGAACCGGCGCACGTAGTGGCCGTAGAGAATCATCGTTTCGAACTCCCCGAGCTCATGGTCCGCAACTTCACCCCGGGTGCTCCACCAAACCCGGTCGAAGTCGGTCCCGATCCAACCGGCCGCATCCCAGCGACCCACGGTCGGTCCGGGCGATCTGGCCGCGTCCACATCCAGAAGCGAATAGTGGAAAATGGCGTCGTCCACTTCTTGCGCCGCCGCGGGGTGCTGAGTGAAGAGGGCCCCTGCCGAAAGCACGAGTGACGCCGAGGCCACGGCCACGCGGAGCCTCGTCATGCCTCGTCCTCGGCGGTCGCAGGCGCGACTTCGACCCTCGCGAACATCCCCGTCATCATGTGATACAGCAGGTGACAGTGGAACGCCCAGGGTCCGGGCTCGTCGAACGTGAGGTGGGCCTCCACGGTCTGATTCGGCGGTACGTTGATCGTGTGCTTCCGAGGCGCGAACGCAGCAGGCGCGCCGTTCTGGAGCTCCATGAAAACCCCATGCAGATGCATGGGGTGCTCCATCATGGTCTCGTTCGTCATGATGAGGCGGACGCGCTCACCTACCCTCAGGCGAATCGGGTCGGACTGGGAAAGCTTCTTGTCGTTGAGCGTCCAAAAGTACCGTTCCATGTCCCCCGTAAGCCGCAGCAACACCTCCCGAGTCGGCTCACGCAGATCCCGGTTCGGCTCGAGGGCCCGTAAGTCCGAGTACGCGAGCTTCTTCGGTCCCATGGACATGGCGTCATGGCCCATGGCGGCGTGGTCGCCCTCCGGCATCGATGGATCCATCGCCGCAGCCGACATGTCCATGCCAGGCATCGATTCCATGCCAGGCATCGTGGCCATGGTGCGGCGCGGCCGCTCGTCGAAGTCGGGGACTTCGGCTTCTTGGCCCTGTTCTTCGGCCAGCGTCCCCCGCGCGTAGCCCGAGCGGTCCATCGACTGAGCGAAGATCGTGTACGCTCGCCCGCCTTTCGGCTCGACGATCACGTCGTACGTCTCGGCAACGGCGATACGGAACTCATCGACGAGGACGGGCTCCACGTTCTGACCGTCCGCCTGGACCACGGTCATCTCGAGACCCGGGATCTTCACGTCGAAGTACGACATCGCGGCGGCGTTGATAAACCGGAGGCGCACCCTCTCTCCGCCGCGGAACAGCCCGGTCCAGTTGTCCTCGGGCGCCGTGCCGTTGAGTAGATAGGTATAGGTCGCTCCGGTGACGTCGGCGATGTCGGTCGGGTCCATGCGCATGCGGCCCCAGCTCGTCCGATCACGGATCGTCGCGCCCGCGTCGTCGAACAAGCCCTCCACGAACTGGGGAAGCGTCCGCTTGGCGTAGTTGTAGTAGGCGCTGTCCCCCTTCAGGTTGCGCAGCACGTCCATCGGGTCCTCGTCGGTCCAGTCGGACAGGACGATTGTGTACTCGCGGTCGTAGGCGACCGGGTCTTCGCCGGCGGGTTCGATGACGATCGGAGCATACATGCCCTGCTGCTCCTGTCCCCCGGAATGGCTGTGGTACCAGTACGTACCTGCCTGACGGACCATGAAGCGGTACGTGAACGTCTCGCCTGGCTTGATCCCATCGAAGCTTATGCTCGGCACACCGTCCATGTCCGCGGGCACGAGAAGGCCGTGCCAGTGAATGGACGTGTCTTCGTCGAGGTTGTTCGTGACACGGATGACGGCCTCTTGGCCTTCGCGAAGCCGTAGGAGAGGACCCGGGATCATGTCGTTGATCGTCGGAGCCACCGCGGACCGGTCACCGAATCGGACGCCCCGCCTATCCACGACCAGGTCGTACTCGACGACACGCGGCGCCGAGGCACTCGGGCCACGCACCTCTGCGAGCAGGGCTTGGGGCTTGAGCCCCAGGCTCGCCGAGACGGTCAGGCCCGCCGCGACCTTGATGAAGTCGCGCCGCGGGAGGGGGAGGGTCGAGTCGTCGGTCATGAGTCGGGGAAGAGAGAACTGTTGCACTAAGGACTTATAATCGCCGAACGCGCGTGAAGGGTCGGTGAAGTCGGCGTGAAGAGATCTTCATAAAGGCGCGCAGCCGATGGGGTCCTGTTCCAAAACTCAGCCGACGCCAGGATCCAGAGTTTGCAGGACCTCTAGCATGGACTCCACGCTCCGATCTCTGTCGAGCTGCAGGATTTTGGACCCATTGGTTTGGAGGCTTGCGGGGAAATCGAGGTGGACGTCATCCAGTCGGCCACCTTTACATGTTTCTCTACATGCTGAGGTTCATCAATCCGGCGAAATCCTGAGAAATCCTTCGCCAAATCGGTGAACTTTTCCCCAGAGTACGCTAAATCGGTGAAAATGGGGGTGCTTTGCAGGTGCCCCCATTTCAGATGGTTCTGGCTCGGATTCAGCCGTGCGTGTAGGTAGGCAAGCCCCGTAGAGGAGGAGTCTTCAGCGCTTCGGGCCGCGCTCACGCAGACCGAACTTGGTCGGAGTCGTGATACGATCCGACTCGACGGCAAGGTCCTCGAACGCTGGAGCGCGCACGATAAG
>JADFLD010000183.1 GCA_022564535.1 Gemmatimonadota bacterium | reverse complement strand
ACCGAAAATTGAGCCAGCCGAGCCATTCGGAGCCCGTAGGCAATCGACCGGTGAGGCGTTCCTGTTCCACCACGTTCCGACCGACCTGGGCCATCTCCTCTTGGGCGCTCCACCGGACGATCGGAACGACGACCGGCTCAGCGATGTCGAGCAGCATCGCCCGGGTCTCGGGAAAGTAGTACCATGTGACAAGCGCCAATGCGACGAGCAGGAGCAGCCTAGTCATGTGCAGACATCTGCTCTCGCATGCGCGCGGTCCACACGAGGTAGCGTTCCATCTCGTCGAGGGTCGGCATGGCGTCCGGATCGCCGTATGCCGTGTCCATGCGCCAACGCATGTAGGAGCGGGGGGGGATCGGCACAAAGGGGGGCCGCCGATACCACGCCCGGGCCCGGAAGGCCCATCCGGCACGCAAGAGGTAGGGAATGATCCGCGGGCGGCGGAGCGCCATTCCGGCGATTCTCAGATACAGCGGCAAATCTCCTTAGGATCGGACATCCCGTCAGGGCCCGCTCCCGGACACAAAATCAAGAATAATCTAGCGTAGAACTCATGTCGAACCGACTCACCGGAGAATCCAGCCCCTATCTGAGGCAGCACGCCGCCAACCCGGTGGACTGGTACCCATGGGGCCCCGAGGCCCTGGACCTGGCCGTGCAAGAGGACCGTCCGATCCTGCTCTCGATCGGCTATTCGTCGTGCCATTGGTGCCACGTCATGGAACGCGAGTCCTTCGAGGACACTTCGGTGGCGACGCTCATGAACGAGCTCTTCGTCAACATCAAAGTCGATCGGGAAGAGCGGCCCGACATCGACCAGGTCTACATGAAAGCAGTCCAGGCGATGACGGGCGGGGGAGGATGGCCGATGACGCTGTTCCTCACGCCCGAGAGGGTCCCGTTCCACGGCGGCACCTACTTCCCCCCCGAGCCACGGCATGGCATGCCGTCGTTCACTCAAGTCCTCCGTGCCGCAGCCGCTGCCTACCGAGATCGCACCGAGGCCGTACGGAGCAGCGGTGTCCGGCTCATCGACGCGCTCGCGACCGCCTCGCGCCCCGTCGCGGGTAACGTGGCGGACGAGGAGACGCTCGATGCGGCCTACCGTGCACTCTCCGGTCAATACGACGCGACGCACGGAGGTTTCGGGCGGGCGCCGAAGTTCCCTCAGCCCGTGACGCTCGAGTTTCTCCTGCGCCACCACGTGCGCACGGGTGACGCCACCGCCCTCGACATGGTCGTCCACACGCTTCGAAGGATGGCGGCCGGCGGCATGCGCGACCACCTGGGCGGGGGCTTCCATCGCTATTCGGTCGACGCCGGTTGGCTGGTTCCCCACTTCGAGAAAATGCTCTACGACAATGCACTGCTTGCGCGCGCGTACCTCGACGCCTTCCGACTGACAGAATTCGACGACTTACGCGCCGTGGTCGTCGATACGTTGGATTATCTGGCGGCGGACATGCAGTCCTCGGAGGGGGGGTTCTTCGCAGCACGAGACGCCGACTCGGAGGGTGTAGAGGGTACGTTCTACGTCTGGACGCCTACCGAAATCGAGACACTCCTCGGCACGGAAGAAGCGCGGCTCTTCTCGCGCGTTTACGACGTCTCGACGGCCGGGAACTTCGACGGACGAAGCATCCTCCACCTCCCCCACGAAATAGGGACAGTGGCACGAGCGGAGGGCATCGGTGAAGCGGAGCTGGAGCAGAGGATGACGGTCGCCCGCCATCAACTTCACGAGGAGAGGGCAACGCGCGAAGCGCCGTTTCGAGATGAGAAGATCATCGTCGCGTGGAACGGCCTGGCGCTGCGGGCCTTCGCCGAGGCTGGTGCGACACTCGGTCGGCCCGACTACCTCGAAGTGGCTCGCAGGGCAGCCGACTTCGCCTGGACGACGCTACGTGTCGGAGACCGACTCTTTCACAGCTACATGGAAGGCGTTTCGAAGGTGCCTGCCTTCCTCGACGACCACGCGGCCCTGGGAAACGGCTACCTGTCGCTTCACGGTGCGACGCTCGAGCGGCGCTGGCTCGACGCCACCCGCTGGCTCTGTGACGAAATTCTAGACCGATTCTGGGACGACGAGGCTGGGACGGTATTCGACTCGGCGCACGACGCCGAGTCGCTGATCCTGCGACCGCGCGACCCCATGGACAACGCAACCCCGTCAGGACCCTCGCTCGCGGCCGAGCTGCTCGCCCGCGCCGGACAAGCGTTCGACGACGATCGCTATCGCGACGCGGCACGCGCGATCGTCGATCGGGAGGCGGTGGCCATGGCGCGCTACGGACCAGCCTTCGGTCGCATGTTGTCGGTGCTCGACCGAACGATTTCGGATCCGATCGAAATCGCGATCGTGGGTGGCGACGACGAAGCGACTGCCGCCTTGATCCAAGCAGCCCACACCGACTTTCTGGCCCACGCCGTCATCGTCGGACGAAAGGACGGCGACGCGCCGGCCGGGATCCCGTTGCTCGAAGGCAGAGACATGGTGGACGGGCAGCCGACCGTGTACGTATGCCGCCGCTACGCATGTCGAAACCCCGTTACCGACGTGTCAGGCGTGCTACGTGGACTCCGCGCGGCGAGCGAATCGTAGCGCTCCCCACCCCTTCGTCCTGTGTTCGAGTACAGTATCTTTCGGGCTTATCCTGCATATCACCACACCCCGGACTACATGGCCACGCAAGAGCGGGAGATCCTGGACGCCGCGGATCTCGCCGGGCTGACCCACGACCAGCTTCTGCGGTTCTACCGCACGATGGTGACCTCGCGACGGATCGATGATCGCGAGATGGCCATGAAACGACAAAACAAGATCTTCTTCCAGATGTCTGGAGCCGGCCACGAGGCGGTCGGGGTCACCGTCGCGGCCCACTGCAGGCCGACACTCGACTGGTTCTACCCTTACTATCGCGACCGGGCCATGATGCTGGCGCTCGGACAAACGCCGCTCGACCACTTGCTGCAATCGGTCGGTGCCGCCGCGGATCCCGCGTCCGGCGGACGACAGATGCCCGCGCACTTCGGTGACCTGCGCTTCAACACGCCGACATCGTCTTCCCCGACCGGGTCTCAGTTTCTCCAGGCCGTCGGGTCGGCGGAAGCCGGCACGAAGATCACCAGGATTCCCGGTCTCCGTCAGCTGATCGAGAAATTCGATGACGACGAAGTCGTCATCGTGTGCACGGGCGAGGGAGCGACATCCGAGGGCGAGTTCTGGGAGTCGTTGAACACGGCGTGCAATCTCAAGCTCCCCGTCGTCTACGTCGTGCAGGACAACGGGTATGCCATCAGTGTTCCCGTCGAGGTGCAGACGGCCGGTGGGAGCGTGTCGAGACTCGCCTCCGGCTTCCCCGATCTCCACATCGTCGAGTGTGACGGGACCGATCTGGTCGACAGCTATCGAGCCGCCGGAGAGGCCATCGCATACGCCCGCCAACGGCATGGCCCTGCGATGCTCCACGCGCATACCACGCGGCCGTACTCCCATTCCATGTCCGACGATGAGCGGGCGTACCGACCGGAGGACGAGCGCCAGGCCCAGGCTGAACGTGATCCGCTCACGACCGCGCGTGACTTGCTGATCAGGATCGGCGCAGCGACCGCAGAAGACTTGGACGCGCTCGAGGCCGCGGTGGTGGAGGAGGTGAGTGCGGCTGCGGACGAGGCGCTCGAGTCGCCCCAGCCCGATCCGAGCACCGCGATGCATCACCTCTTCTCTGAGGACGTCGATCCTACGTCGGCCGCGTTCGATACCGAGGATTCACCTCGATACACCGGAGACAAGCTCCTCACCATGGTCGACCTGCTCAACTCCTGCATGGGCACGGAGATGGAGCGGGACCCACGCGTCCTCCTGTTCGGGGAGGACGTCGCCGACGCTTCCCGCGAGGAGATCCTGGACGAAGTGAAGGGTAAGGGTGGCGTCTTCAAGGTCACGCACGGATTGCAACGACGCTTCGGGTCGGACCGCGTGTACAACTCGCCGCTCGCGGAGGCCAACATCGTGGGGCGCGCGATCGGCATGGCGGTGCGTGGCTTGAAGCCCGTGGTCGAGATCCAGTTCTTCGACTACATCTGGCCAGCCATGATGCAGATCCGCAACGAGCTTGCCACGATGCGGTACCGCTCCAACGGAGTATTCTCGGCGCCGGTCGTGATCCGCACGACGTACGGCGGATACCTAAAGGGCGGCGCGATCTACCATTCGCAAACCGGAGAGACGCTCTTCGCCCATTGTCCCGGCCTGTGGGTCTGCATGCCCGCTACGGCCGAGGACGCCGCAGGGCTCCTCCGCACCGCGATCCGTTGCGACGACCCGGTGCTCTTCCTCGAGCACAAGCACCTGTATCGGCAGGTGTACAACAAGAGTCGGGACCCGGGCCCGGAGTACATGATCCCGTTCGGCAAGGCGAAGGTCCGCCGCGAGGGTTCCGACATCACGCTGGTCACGTGCGGAGCGTTGGTGAAGCGAAGCCTCGACGCGGCAAAGATCGTATCGGACCAACACGGCATCGAGACCGAGGTCATCGACCTGCGCACGATCCAGCCGTTCGACATGGAGCGGATCGCCGACTCGGTGAAGAAGACGAACAAGGTCGTCGTGGTCCATGAGGACAGCCTCTCGTGGGGCGTCGGCTCGGAGATCGCGGCACGCATCGCCGATGATCTCTTCGAATACCTCGACGGGCCAATCAAGCGCGTGGCGTCGATGGACACCTGGGTCGCCTACGCGCCCCAGCTCGAGAACGTCATCTTGCCCCAGACCTCCGACGTGGTCGAGGCGCTGGTGGATCTGGCTGCATACTGAGCACACGGATGAGCACGAACCACGCCCGATTCTGAAAAGCTCGCGCGCGATCAGCTAGAAACGAACCCCGACCGTGAGGGGGATCATCTTCGTCGTCGGACCCGTGTCGCTGCTGATCCGGACGTACCGTATCTCGGCGAAAGCGCCGAGGCCGAGCGCCCCGAGCACGACGCCGAATCCGCCGTGGAATCCACGGTCCGTCCTTTCGGCCGGCCCCGCCTCGACCCGATACTGTCCCAGCCCACCGAGCAGATACGGGTTGAGTCCGACACCGGGCAGCGCAAAAACCATGCTGATCGAGCCCGCGAGCACCTTGGTCTCGGCCCCAGCCGCGCCCGACAGGATCCAGCCGGTTGTATCGGCTCCCCTTATGAGGAAGTCCGCGGTAACCGTCCCGTCATTGGTGGCTGTGAAGGTGCCAGGAGTAGGAAGCACGTTCGTGG
>JADFLD010000182.1 GCA_022564535.1 Gemmatimonadota bacterium | reverse complement strand
TCAGTGACGGGTCCGGGGGCATCGACCTCGCGTTGGATTCGAACAACCCGCGCTTCCTCTATGCGGCCATCTGGGACATCCACATCAACACCTGGGGCCTCAACTCCGGCGGACCCGATTCGGGGGTGTGGCGAACGTCGGACGGGGGCACCACTTGGGAGCGCGTGTCTTCCGTCGGCCTCGGGCTGCCGGCGACGGACGACCAGACGATCGGCAAGATCGCGGTCGAGGTGGCTCCCAACGACCCGGGGCGGGTCTACGTCCTGACCGAGGAAGAGTCGACGCGCTTCTACCGCTCGGACGACTACGGTCGCACTTGGACGCACGTCTCGACGAATCACACCATGAACGAGCGTGCTCCGTACTACACACGCATCGCGGTGGATCCGGAGAACGCCGACAAGATCTACTTCATCAGCGTGCGCTATAGCGTCTCTGTCGACGGTGGGCGGTCGCTCATCTCCGATCCGGGCAACGGTGGTGGGGACACGCACGACATCTGGATCGACCCGACGAATCCGGACCGGATCATGGTGGGCGACGACGTCGGCAACACCAACGTCGCCCTCGACGGGCGGAGCTTCCAGAAATTCCGGCTTCCGGTTGCCCAGATGTACCACGTCGCCGTCGACGACGAGATCCCGTACAACGTGTACGGGAATCGGCAGGACGGATACTCGTACCGGGGCCCATCGAACTCTCGAACCGGGTCGATCCCGCTAGGCCTCTGGCAGGACGTCGGGGGATGCGAGTCCGGCTTCGCCCAACCACTGCCAGACGACTCCAACGTCGTCTGGTCGGGATGCTACGATGGCGGCCTCGAGATCTACGATCACCGCAATAAGCAGGTCAGGAACGTCCGCGTATGGCCGGAATCCGGCTACGGCTGGGCTCCGGCCGACATGCGGTATCGGTGGCACTGGAACTTCCCCATCCACATCTCTCCGCACGACTCCGAAGTCG
This sequence comes from Gemmatimonadota bacterium, assembly GCA_022564535.1. The sequence goes on along the minus strand of JADFLD010000182.1, from coordinate 4,300 downwards.
TGTACGTGGGCAGTCAGTACGTGCACCGGACGGTAAATGGCGGTCACTCGTGGGAGGAGATCAGCCCCGATTTGACACTGAATCTCCCCGATCACCAGCAGTCCTCCGGCGGCGTTGCCATCGACAACCTCATGACATTCGACGGTGCGCTGATCTTCGCGATCGCCGAGTCGTCGCTCGAGGCAGGAACCATCTGGGTCGGCACGAACGACGGGCAGGTGCAGCTCACGCGGGACGGTGGTGAGAGCTGGACCAACGTCACCCAGAACATCCCGGACCTGCCCCCGTGGGGTACGATCGCCAACGTCGAGCCATCCCGCTTCGACGCCGCGACCGCGTACGTGTCGGTCGATCTGCACCAGATGGGCGACTTCGACGCCTGGATCTACAAGACGGACGACTACGGCCGGAGTTGGGACAAGATCAGCGACGGCATCCCCAATTCTCCGCACTCGTTCGTACACGTCGTGCGTGAGGACCCCAAGCGACCGGGGATGCTGTTCGCCGGGACGGACAATGCGGTCTGGATGACGCTGGACGACGGCGACCATTGGACGAAGCTACGGCTGAACATGCCGCCGGCACCGGTCTACTGGCTCGTAGTGCAAGAGCGTTTCGACGACCTCGTCGTGGCGACGTACGGAAGGGGCTTCTACATCCTCGACGACATCGGATCACTGCGCTCGCTCGACGCCCAGACGATGGCCTCGCACACCCTGTTCGACGTGCGCGCGGCGTACCGATGGCAGGAGGTGCAGGGCATCAAGACCGAGGCGAGCATGAGCACCGGTCGCGATCCGCGCTACGGCGCGAACATCGACTACTTCGTGGCGGGGGAGGATGTCGGCAGGGTCTCGATCACGATCGAGGACGCGTCAGGGAACGTCGTGCGCACGTTCAGCGGTTCCGGCGAGCCCGGCGTCAATCGCGCGTACTGGGACCTCCGCCATACCGCACCCGACTTGCCGCGCTTCTACACGAAGCCTCCGGGCCGCGACTGGGTGCCGCTCGAACAGGGAGAAGACCGCGTAGTCTATGTGTGGGACATCGACCTGACGCGAGGGCAGCGGGGCCCGCTCGCCGTGCCCGGTACGTACACGGCTCGTGTGACGATCGGGGATGAGGAGTTCACGACCTCCGTCGAGGTCCTCAAGGACCCCTACTCGACCGGAACGCTCGCCGATATCGAGGGACAGGTCGCCTTCAGCCTGGTCATGCGCGACCAGATTTCGGATATCACCGGCGTCATCGAGCGCATGGAGCACACCCGTGTGCAATTGCAAGCCGTTGCAGGAGCGCTGGCGAACGACGACGATGCGGCGGATGTCCGCGACGAGGTTCTCCGGCTCACCGACGTCGCGACGGCGCTCGAGAATCGGCTCGTCGATGTGAATCTGACCGGGGCCCGTGAAGATTCGTTCCGCAATCCGATGCGGCTCTACGGGCGATTCAGTGCGCTCGCTTCGGACGTGGACTGGAAGGGAGCGGACTTCCCGACGACGGTGCAACAGCAAGAGGTCCACCAGGTGCTGACTCAACGGCTGGACGAGGCCACGCAGGCCATCCAGCTCTTCCTCGACGGGGAGTTGAGTCAGTTGAACGAACGGCTTCGAGCCCTGGGGCGGCCGCCGATCGTGTCCGATCGGTAGAGCAACCCCTCTCGACTTCAGTCCCCGTCTCTTCCTGTCAGGATGCCCTCGCGGATACGCCGTGCTTTTTCGCCCGCGGCGTCGTCCTCTCTCAACTCTGTGGTCGTGACGTCGGCGAACTGCAGTTCGCCGTGCAGCGTGACGAGCTCCCCGTCGCGATCGACGACGATTTCGTAGGTGGCGCCCGCCGCCGCGTCTGCGAAGCGTGCCCTGAACAGGGCTCCGAAACCGCCGTCTTCGACGTCGATGCCCCCAAGACGTACGAGGTCGTCTCCTACCCGCACGCCGGCGGACGCCGCGGACCCACCCGCTACGACACTCGAGATGTGCGTCCCGTCGGCGTCCGTTCTCGACGAGATGCCGACGCGCGCGACGCGCTCCGTCTGGGTGTCGAGTACGAGTCCAGCTAAGGGGAGGATCTCACCCCACGGGTACGCTTCCCGGCCGTCGACGAAGGCGTCGTGGAAGTCCTCGAAGGATCTGCCCCCCGCCGCCCGCCGCACCGCGGTCCACCACTCGTCCTCGGTGAAGCCACGACCCTGTCGGTATGCGTCGTCGTACATCGTCTTCATGACGTCGTCGAGCGAACGTTCGTTGTCCGAGGCGTCACGGATGAGGACGTCCAGCATGAAGCCCGCGAGCGACCCCTTCGGATAGTAGATCGAGGACGTACCGTCGCGAGGGCCGATCCACGCCGACAGCGAAGCATCCTCCAGGGCCACCGGAACCGTGCCATTGACGGTATCGATCTTGCCCTGCGTGGTACGGTAGAAGAAGGAGCGCGGCACGATTTCACCGCGGACGAGGGCCAGATCCGCGTAGTAGTCGGTGATCCCCTCGCTGACCCACAGCAACTCGGTCGGCATCTGGCGCCCGTAGTCGTAGGGCCACATGTCCGCCGGCCGGAGGCGCTTCACGTTCCAGGCATGGAAGATCTCATGCGCGGTAATGGAGGCGAGAATCGTCGAGCCCATGAACTGCGGGTGATACACGCCCAGATGCGAGTTCGAGTGCTCGAGGGCGGAGCCGCCACCGAAGTCTTCGTCGAAGACCATGAGCGTGGTGTAGGTGCTCCAGGGGACGTCGTCCATGACCGCGGCCATCGGGGGCATCATCCGCTGGATTTGGTCCCAGATGAGCGTCCGGTTCTCTCCTGCCATCGCACCGGACGGATACGTCGCGAGCCGGTACCACGTGCCGTCGACCTCGGCGCTGTCGAGATCGAAGTCGCCGATGAACGTCGGCATGTCCACGAGCTCGTGGTAGTCCTGCGCCGAGTAAGTCCACGTGCCCGCCTCTGCGGTCAGGCCTGTGGCGACAGCCCAGTCGGGCTCTGTGTGGAACACGACCGCCGCGCCGAAGTCCAGACCCATTCCCTCGGGAAACGGGAAGAGGTTCGTCCCGTTGAAGAACGTGAAGTCTGGTGTCGACCAGGCCGACCCGACGTCGAGTGCGTCGGCGAAGTAGTCGAAGGCGAGCGTCACCCGACCCGCACCCGTCGGGTATAGGCGCCACGTGTCGAAGTCGGCCTTGTCCCAACGGATCTCTCCGTCGTCTTGACTCGCCCGAATGCCGCGCACGTTCTTGGCAAAGTCATCGAGCTGATACGAGCCCGGTGTCCACGACGGGAGTGACAGCGTCACCACGGCATCGTTGTCGACCGTGAACGACATCTCGACGTGAATCTCACGGCGCTCCGCGGTCTCGCGGGTCCACGTCACATCGTAGACGATGTTTGTGAGGCCGTGGACGGTCGCCGGTGCTTCGATGTCGGCCATCGATCCGGCCAGAACGAGCGCAAAGGGTAACAAGCTTCCCAGCGTCATCTCCAAACTCCCTCACCGTGATCTTCTTCAAGCGGGCGTGCGCGGACGTCCGTTGGACTATCGATCCGCGATCCGAGTTGCAATCAAAGCACTACCATCGATGACGGTGGTTGTTTCACGACGCCGGAGCCGGGCTCTTGCTACCCCTGGTCGTGGGTCCGTTGAAGCATCGGGATGCCGAAGCGGTACACGACGAGCAGGACGAAGAGGAGCAGTATCAACTGGGCCGCGCGCCACGCCGCGTGGTCGACAAGAGCCTGAGGCAATTCTGAGAGAGCATCGGCGCGCTCGAGCGCTTCGCTCAGGGCCTCGCTCGTAGCTCGGATGTCACCGATCACTACGGCATAGTCCCGGACGTCGAGCGACATGGCTGCGCCCGGTGCGGATGCGTCGCGCAGCGTGGCGATCAGTCGCTCCGTCGCTTCCAGCGTTCTGCTCGTCTGCGAACGCGAGCAACTCCGTGCGTAATGCACCGGCCGTGACCCGGACCGATGAGGTGCGTTCGTCCGCGAGTCCGGGCGAACCGACGAGCGTTGCCGACATGGACTGAGGGGTGTTGCAGGCTTCGGCCCCGAGCATGAACGCGCCCGCTACCACCGCACATTTCGCAACGTCGAGCATTCTTTGGATCACGGTCTTCTCCCGTGGCGCGGCCCTGATGAGGTGTCGGACGATCATGGAATCTCGGTGGGCCGTGGGTTGCGTCGCAACATAGTCGATGCGGGCCTCCTGTCGCATGCGTTGCCGTGTCTCCGGAGGTTACTTTGACACCCTTCCCCATACCGTTCGCAATCCCATGTCCAGCGTCCTCTCGCTCAAGACCAT
>JADFLD010000181.1 GCA_022564535.1 Gemmatimonadota bacterium | reverse complement strand
GGTCGCGGCCCTGGACGTCGTCTCTCCTCCTCGCCGTAGCTACGGCTACGACTCGTCGTCGTTCCTACTCCAGGTCTCGCGAGACCCCTGCGCGCGGTCCACTCTATTACTACCACGGGCTGCTAGACTCCCGCCGCCGGCGCCACGGTAGGCCGACCGGCAGCGTCTACAGTTCCACCAAGACGCCGAGGCCGTCAGCTTCCGCCACGGAAAGAACACGCGCCGCGACCGCGACATCCTGAACCGCGTTGCCGACCGACTTGAAAAAGGTGATCTGGTCGCGCGACGTGCGGCCGGGTTCGCGACCGAGCAGGACCTCGCCGATCTCGGCGGCGATGATGCTCTCGTCGACGACGCCGTCTGCGATCGGACCTGCAATGTCCCCGGCCTCAGCGAGAACTGCCTCGCGCTGATCGACGATCACCCGGGCGCGTTCGATGAGGGCACTGTCGATCTCACGCATCTCTGTGGTGAAAGAGCCCACGCCCGTCACGTGTGTTCCGGGTTCGACCTTCGAACCGTCGAAGACCGGCGTCGAGCTGTTCGTGGCGGCGATGATGATGTCGGCGCCCGCAACGGCTTCGTCCGGATCATCGACCCGGCGGGCCGCAACATCCTCGAGCTCCGAAACCAACACGTCCGCGCTGGCGCCGGACGGCGATACCACGCGTACCTCTTCGACCTGACGCACGCAGCGCACGGCCTCGAGCTGCGTCCTTGCTTGGACACCCGCACCGAAGAGAGCGACGGTCGTGGCGTCCTTCCTGGAGAGAAGGTCGGCCGCCAATCCGCCGATCGCTCCCGTTCGAAGCGCGGTGAGCCAGGTCCCGTCCATCAGTGCGCGCAGCCCACCGGTCTCGGGGTTCGTGACAAGCACCACGGCTTGGATCACGGGAAGGCCAAGATCGGCGTTGCCCGGATTCACCGACACCACCTTGGCCCCCGTTGATCCCGATGCCGACAGGTGGGCCGGCATGAAAAGAGTGACGCCGTGCTCCGTTTCGAGCGGCAGGCGGAGGGGGACCGTGACGCTCCCTTCGGCGAGGGCGCGGAAGGCGTCGCGCATCACATCGATGGCCGCGGACATGTCGATGGCGGCTCGGACGTCGGCGGCGGACAGAATTCGAATTTGCATGGGTGTCGGGTTCGGTGCAGAGTAGCGCAATCCGGCGCGCGCGCGCGCCGCACAACTTACGCTCACTACTCACATGACGGCACGCCTTTGACCGCACCACGAGACGAAGTCGTCGTTGTCGGAGCCGGCGTCTTCGGCGCCGCCACAGCTCTCGAGTTGGCGTCACGCGGACACCGCGTCACCCTGCTCGATCGTGGCCCGATACCGCACGAGGACGCCTCCTCCACCGATGTCAGCAAGATGATCCGGATGGACTACGGGTCGGACGTCTTCTACCACGAGCTCGCCGAGGCGTCCCTCGACGGTTGGGAGCGGTGGAACGCCGATTGGCCACGGCCGCTCTATCACGCCGATGGGTTCCTCATCCTCTCGTCCGACCCGATGCAGCCCGGTGGCTTCGAGTACGAGAGCTACCGCGTGCTGCGCGAGCGCGGCTACGAGCCGCAACGGATCGGCGGCGCCGAACTCTCGCGCCGGTTCCCGGCCTGGAATGGGGAACGCTACACGGACGGCTATCTCAGCCCGCGGGGCGGCTGGGCGGAGAGTGGCGAGGTCGTCCGCCAGCTACTCCGCCTCTGCGACGAGGGAGGCGTTCGAACGCGCACGGCCACGTTTTCGGAGATCGTAGCATCCGGCTCACGGGTCCGGGGCGTGCTTACCCGAGGGGGTGACGAGATCCCGGCCCGTTCGGTCGTCGTCTGCGCCGGCGCCTGGACGCCCATCCTACTTCCATGGCTCGGGAAAGTCCTGAAGGCGGTTGCGCAGCCGGTACTTCACTTCGGCGTAGATAATCCCGACGAGTACCGAGGCGCCCGCTTTCCGCCGTTCGCTGCAGACATCGCTGGAACCGGCTGGTACGGGTTCCCGGCGCTCGACGACGGACGGGTGAAGCTCGGGCACCACGGAGGGGGCACGGAGGTCGGGCCCGACCGTCGCGGCCGAGTCGGAGAGGATCACATCGCACGTGCCCGAGCCTTTCTCGCGGAATCGATCCCCGGGCTTGCCGACGCGCCCGTCGTCGGAACGCGGGTGTGCCTGTACTGTGACACCTTCGACGGAGATCTTCTCATCGATCGGGACCCCGATCGGGAAGGACTCGTCGTCGCGTCCGGTGGGAGCGGTCACGGCTTCAAGTTCGCCCCGGTGATAGGCCAGATGGTCGCCGATGCAGTCGAGGGCCGACCGAATCAATGGGGAGAGCGGTTTCGCTGGAGGACAGCCGGAGAGCGCAAGACCGAAGAGGCGCGATTACGCACACATGGAGGCTCTCGAACATGAAGCTGATTTCCACGCCCGATGGTCCGACGCCCTCAGGGCACTACAGTCAGGCCGTCGTCTACGGCGGGGTCGTGTACGTCGCGGGTCAATTCGGCCGCGACCCAAAGGACGCCGACGCCGATCCGGGCGGAGCCGCGCGGCAAACGCGGCAGGCTCTGGCAAACGTCGAGTCGATTCTGGCAGCCGCCGGATCGGGGCTGAACTGCGTCATTCAGATGACGATCTATGTTTCCGACTTCGGCCTGTGGCCGGAGGTCAACGATGCATACGCCGAGGCCATGGGGGATCACAAGCCCGCGCGCGCCGTCGTGCCGGTCGGAAACTTCAGGGAGCCCTACGTAGTCGAGATCGTGGCTATCGCAGCGTTGGCCTGAAGAGGCTACCGGTGCCGGCTCAGTACGCCAGCCGGGTCAGCGTCATGTTGTCCAAGAACAAGCGATCACGCCCCGAAAGAGACTTGATCCCGTCGACGTCGACCAGATCGAGAAGTCGGGCGACCTCGTCCTGATTCAGGGGGTGCAGGGTGAGTACCTTGATATCGCCCCAACGCTCACGATCCTCCTGGTCACGAACGCCCGTAGAGGAGTAGTGGGAGTTGGGTGCCTCGACGCGCCGATTGGCCGCAACCCGTTTCCGACGCCAACTCCGATACCAGATCCGGAGTCCGACGCATCCCACCACTAATCCGACCAACGCAGGAAGAAGAAATTTCATCATCGTGTACTGAAAAAGCGCGACCACCCGGAACGACCCCCGTGGTCGGCTCCGGCCTTCGGTAACAGTACGACGGAATCTGGTGGGCAAAGGTTGCAGATTCAAAGTCCCGAGGAGGTCCACAACGACACGTCGGAGAACCGGAGCGGGCAGAACCGTCACGGCGCCTTGACTTTGCTCGGCTCAGGTTGCGCGCATGGCTTCAGCACCACTCGGCCGGGGCCCGCCGACGCTGGCCGCAAGACCGGCCCCGCGAGCGATCCCTCCTCGCGCACTTCGAGTACGTAGTCGAACAGTTCAGGTCGCGCGTCCACGGCGTCCCCCCTACTGAAGAGGACGACGCGCGGAATCTCTCGGAGGAGCGTCCTCGTGAGAATCAGAGTCCGAATCCGGGCCTCCTCGTCGAGTCGATCGAACGGTTGTTCCAGCGGGAGGGAAGCCACGATTCGCCCTCGGGCCGCGATCAACGATGCAGCCGCGAGCCGGATCGCTATTCTGCCGGCCGCCAGATCTTCCTCCGAGAGCGGTGTCAGGACGCTTTCGGTTCCCTGGAGGTGGACCGTCCCGTCGTCCCACGTCATGGCGAGGATACGCGCGCCCGATATCCGGGAGACGAACCGTGACGCGCGGTCGAGCAGGATGTCGGTCACCCTAACGAGCTTGGCCGCGCGTATCCGCATCAGCGCCGTGACCACCGCACCCTCTGGACCGTCTCTCGGCGGTTCAGGATGCACTCCTCGGGAGCCATCGAGTTCTCCAAGGCGCGCACGCAAGAGCTCCAGGCGCTCCGACCCGGCTTCCAGCCCGGCATGGAGTCTCAACGAGCGCCCCTCGAGCTCCTGCAGGTGCATCGGCTTCGGCTCGAGTTGTTCCCAGCGACTTCGCCACCAGGTCCCGTCCTGCACCACCGCCTCCCACTCTTGCCGGAGCTCGGCCAGCACCTCTTCATAGTGGCTCTCGAGTACCCGGCCACACGTCGGGCACGGCGCGTCGGAGCCCGTGGACTCCATGCGTTTGATTCGGGTCCGCAACTCTCTGGCCCGATCGCGGAACGCATGCAGCGTGGTCTCTGCATCCTGTCGTTCGCGGTGCCAATCCATGGTCGCGACCTCGAAGTCCCCGTCGACTTCCGTGAAGTCGGCCCGGTTCGTGAGCAAGTCCCGCTCCGCCGTGCGAAGCTCCGCGGCCACCTGCTCCGGATCGATCCGCACGGCTCCGTGCGTGGGCCGGTCGAGTTGGATGGAGGACCGCTCGGGCGTAGGCGCGTGCGCGCCGAGCCGCTCGAGCGCACGATCGGCCAGGCCCAGTCCTCGGCTCTCGGCCACGGCGTCGATGGCTCGTCGAAGCGCCCCGTCCAGGGTCTCCGACTCGACCCCCGCCCACCAGCGCGAAATCGCTCCTTCCGGCCCCGTCCGTCCCGCCTCGAGATACAACTCCGCCACCGCCCGACGCGCCCGTCCGCTTCCTCTCAGAACCGCCGTCAGCCCAAGAGGAATCGACGTGCTCACACGCCCAAGGCCCGGAAGATCCCCATCCAGTGCCTCGATCGCTCCGTGGGGAGCCCCGACCGTCGTCGGGCCGTCCGGCAACAGCTCCTCCACGAGTCGTGACGTCTCGTCACTCCCGGTTCCGTCGCGCTCGAGCTCGTTGCGCAGCGCTTCGCGCATGAGCCGGGGTGCGTCGATAGGCAGCCACGCTTCGGCCGGGACCCGTAGATCCTCGCCCGTCTCCACCGCAAGATGAAGCGCCTCGCCCTGCAGAGCGCGCAGGGGTTCCCCCTGAAGGGCAAGCAGATCCGTGGGGGTCGCTCCTTGGAGACGGAGACGGACGATCTTGTCGGCGATTCCGCCGGGTACCTCACCCATCACCTCCCTGACGCGCCGTCTGATATGGTCCGGATCCTCAGTCATCACCTTGACCGGGGCGAGCGCGACGACCAAGACGATGGGCAAGCATCGACACATGGCGGCATAATATAACGCCGCCGGCCTGGTGCCCATGTTCATCCGCCGGCAGCATACCCCTGTACGCCGGGCTTGGGGGGCGTACAGCGCGATCCTCGCCGCTGGTGGTGTTCCCGGACCACTTGCCACTGTAGCGCGCCCTACGGGCCGGAATCGGCGGCTCGGGCTGTTTGGGCCTCGGCAGCCGGAAATGCC
>JADFLD010000180.1 GCA_022564535.1 Gemmatimonadota bacterium | reverse complement strand
CTGTGTTCTTCTTTTACTATTACGATGGGTTCTTTTTTATCTATTTTCTCTGAAGTTTTTAGCTTTACTCTTCTTTTGGGCTTGTAACCACAGCTTGCACAAGCGATCTTGTTTTCTCTTGGGACTATCATCCCTCCGCATTTTTCACAAAATTCCATTGGAAACGGTTGAGAGATAATATATAAGGGCCGTTAGTATATATTTCTTTTGTTTGATATTGTGTCCGAAAACAGATCGACCAAAACAATTTCATGATTGATATTCATTAGTTAAAGAAATAAATCCAAAAGGTGAAGAAAAAAAGCGTATTCAGGTTTTTGAAGGCGTCGTTCTCCGCCGCCGCGGGAGCGGCATGGGCGAGACGTTCACGGTTCGCAAGATCTCCAGCGGCATCGGCGTCGAGCGCATTTTCCCGCTCCAGGCACCGACGGTGACCGGCATCGAAGTCGTGCGCCACGGTCGTGTCCGCCGCGCCAAGCTCTACTACCTGCGCGGTCGTCGCGGCAAGGCTGCCAGGATTCGGGAGAAGCGCCAAGCGCGCTGATTGGAGCCGGCCGTGAAGCCGGAGTACCGAGGGTCTCAGCGGCCCCAGGACCTGCTCGAGTACGAGCGGCGGTTCTGGGGCCGCGGCCGTTCGGTGGCAGGCGTGGACGAGGTGGGACGGGGTCCGTTGGCGGGGCCCGTCGTCGCGGCGGCGGTCATCCTGCCCGAGGCCGTGCATGTCGAGGGGGCCGACGACTCGAAGCAGCTCTCCCCTGCCGTTCGCGAGGAGTTGTATGGGAGGATTATCGGGGCCGCGCTCTGCGTCGGGGTTGGCGCGGCGTCGGTCAGGGAAATCGATCGTCGCAACATTCTCAGGGCGACGACGGTCGCCATGCAGCGCGCACTCGATCGACTCAGCACCCCGCCCGATCACATCGTCATCGACGGTCTGCCCGTGAAGTACCTTGGGCGCGAGCACGATGCGGTGGTCGGTGGCGACGCTCTGATCCACTCGATCGGATGTGCGTCGATCGTCGCAAAGGTCATTCGTGATCGACTCATGAGGCGTCTTGCGCTTCGGTATCCCGGGTATGCGTGGGAGAAGAACTCCGGGTACGGGACCGCGGAACATCGAGCCGCCATCGAAGCGCTCGGCCTGACGCCCCACCATCGCGTGACCTTCATCGGGCTGCAGCTCGAATTGGAACTCTGAGGTCGGACGACACTCTATGATACGGCCCTACTCTGGATGAATTCGATGAAGACGAGATCGTACCTCTCGGTGCCGGTGGTGACGCTCGCGATGGGCATGATCGCGTCACCCCTCGCCGCCCAGGCGGACGTCGCGGTCTCTGCCGAAGCCGACTCCGCCGGTCCCACGCTGCCCGTTTTCGTCGATGGCCAGGCTCAGGTCGTTCCCGGCTTCTCCGACCCGAGTATGTGGATCCGTCACGATCTGTGGGTCGAGACCGAGTTCGATTCGGATGGCGATGGGCGGCCCGACCGGGTGCACGTGGATGTCACGCGGCCTCGGCAGACGGATGCCGAGGGCCTGAAGGTGCCGGTCGTCTACGAGTCATCGCCGTATTATTCGGGGACGGGATCGGTCGCGAGTGAGTTCTTTTGGGACGTGCAGCACGAGATCGGCGCCGAGCCTCCGGACCGTGGCGACATGCCACCGATCGAGCACCAGAGTCGGCGGTCGGTGATCTCCAATTCACAGGTTGAGGCATGGGTGCCCCGAGGGTTCGCCGTCGTGCACTCGCAGTCGCCGGGCACCGGGCTGTCGCAGGGATGTCCGACGGTTGGGGGCATCAACGAATCTCTGGCGCCGAAGGCGGTGATCGACTGGCTGAACGGTCGAGCCCGCGGTTTTACGTCGCCCGATGGACTCGAGGAAGTCGAGGCCTCGTGGTCGACGGGCAGGGTCGGCATGACCGGCACGTCGTACAACGGAACGCTTCCGCTGGCAGCGGCGACGACGGGAGTGGCAGGGCTCGAGGCGATCATCCCCATCTCCCCGAACACCTCGTATTACCACTACTACCGCTCGAACGGACTCGTGCGCTCTCCCGGTGGCTACCTCGGAGAGGACGTCGACGTGCTCTACGACTTCATCAATTCGGGGGATCCCGAGCGGCGTGCCTATTGCAATGCGACGGTTCGCGACGGTGAGATGGCCAAGGGCAAGGATCGTCTCACCGGTGACTACAACGACTTCTGGGCGGGGCGCGACTATCTCAACGCGATCGATGGCGTGAGAGCGGCGACGCTCATGGCGCACGGCTTGAACGACTGGAACGTGATGCCCGATCACAGTTTCCGGATCTACCAGGCGCTCAAGGAGCGGGGTGTCCCGTCGCAGATCTACTTCCACCAGGGCGGGCACGGCGGACCTCCGCCGATGGAACGGATGAATCGGTGGTTCACTCGATATCTCTACGGCGTGGAAAACGGCGTCGAGGGCGACGCTCGCGCGTGGATCGTCCGGGAAGACGCCGAGCGCAGCGAGCCGACGGCGTATGACGACTATCCCAATCCGGAGGCCACGTCCGTGACGCTTCGCCCGCAGGCCGGAGGTAACGGAGTCGGCCTGCTCAGCCTAACCGCAATGGGCGACCAGGGCACGGAGGAGCTCGTCGACGACGTCTCCTTCGACGGGGCGTCGCTCGCGCAGGCGGATTCTTCGAGCCACCGGCTGTTATATGCCACGCCGGTGCTCACGCAGGACGTGCACTTGTCCGGCGTGGCGAGCGTCACGATCCGTTTGGCGGCCAACACGCCCGCGGCGAACCTGTCGGTTTGGCTCGTGTCGCTCCCCTGGATCGAGACCGATCGCATCACGGACAACCTCATCACGCGCGGCTGGGCCGATCCGCAGAACCGTAATTCCCTGCGTGAAAGCGCCCCACTGGTCCCGGGCGAGTTCGTCGACCTGGAGTTCGACTTGCAACCCGACGACCAGGTCATCCCGGCCGGGCAAAGGATCGGGCTCATGATCTTCTCGAGCGATCGGGAGTTCACGTTGTGGCCCGAGCCGGGCACGGAGCTCACGGTCGAGTTGGCCGGAACCTCGATCGAGTTACCGGTGGTGGGTGGGACGGATGCATACGAGCGGGCGGTCGGGCGACCCGTGTTCTAGCCAGGCGTCGCATCCCCGTCCTCCAGACCGAGCGCCCATCGGATCCCACCTACCACGTGGGCACGGAAAGTCGGATCGGTGCTCCAGATGTCGTCGCGGTGGCCGAGCGACGTGTAGAAGGAGCGACCCTCGCCGAATTCCTGGACCCATGACTGCGGATAGTCGCCACCCTGTTCGATGTCCTCGAGTCCGTCGATATCGGTCGCACGGGTGTCGATGCTCAGCAGGACACGCACCCGATCGCGGGAAAACCCCACGGGAATCCGGTTGCCGAACAGCACGTCGACGTTTTCGTCCGGGCGGTCGGCGCTCCACGCTGCGGTCCCGAACTGATACATCTCGTCGATCACCGTCCAGCTGCCACCCAACATCCTGGTCGCGGGGTGCTCCTGGTCTTCGACTCTCAGGACGAAGACGTGGTTCTGCTGCACGGCGCGCCGGAAGTAGGCACCCAGCATCTCACCGAAGTCGGGATAGTTGTACAGCGTGAGGGCCGCACAGTGAATGCCGATGAAGGCACCACCCTGCCGTACGAAGTCCACGAGCGCGCGTTTCTGCCCGTCGTCGAGCGGTAGGTTCCCGTTGGTCATCATCATCACACCGTCGAACTGGGCGAGGTACTCGGCCGTGATGATCGACAGATCGAGCTCATCAGCGTCTTGCAGGTAGCCCTGCAAAACGGTGAGCTCGTAGCCGGCTTCCGGTCCCCACGAAGCGACCGCCCGCTCCGCCGGTCCGAGGCTGGTGTGCTTGTAGAGCCCCGCGTGCGTGAGGAAAAGAAGCTTTTTCGACACCTCCTGACTCGGGGCTCCGATCGCAGTAGGATCGGTCACCGAGGCTCTCGGCGACCAGACGAACCCGACCGACGACCAGGCAAACCCGACGGTGCAGATGACGATCAGTCCGGCTCTCATCGCAGCGCGCATAAATCCTCCTCGATTGGGCTCCGCTGTGGAAGCCTAGTTAGTTCCTGTCCGGAAACGCTGATTTTCGAACAGTGTGAAGGAGGGAGAGAGGTGGGGCAAGGACGATCGGCCGCCGACGTACACTCGGATACGAGTGAGGGCCCCGGAACAGGGGTCGTTCATGCTGATCTGATCGCGTATGGAGGCAGCTATCCCGATGTGCCGGTGCGTTGGGGAGGAGAGGGGATCAGACCAACAGGTGACGCGCCAGCGTGAGCAGATTGGCCGTCAACACCGACGCTTGCACGTAAGTTGCGAACGACTCCGCTCCTCGCCAGGTACAACGGTCGAGGCCGAACGCTCGCTTGAGAAAAGAGATCAAGCCTTCGATCCCGGCCCGGAAGTCGCGCAGCCGCTTATAGACCCAACTGCTGCGGGTCATTTCGCTGAGCTTGAGCCCACGCTTCTTCTGGAAGCACATGTCCTCGACCCCCAACGCCTTCGCATGTTTCAGGTTCTCCTTCGAGGCGAAGCCGCCGTCCATCGCGGCCTGCCTGGGGGGACGGCCGTAGAGCGCGTCCTGACGTTCGAGCATCGGCAGCGCCATCGTCGAGTCGGCCGGGTTACCCGTCTCGATCACACAGTCCAGGATCAGCCCCGAAGCTCCGGCCGTCACGAAGACCTTGTGCCCGTACAGGGTCTCGCGCCGGTCCTTCACGATGATGTCGGTGTGAGGCTCGAAGAGCGATACCAGCTTCTCCGAAGCGGGCACCCTCTCGCCCTCGAGCACCCGCCGCCGGGTCTGCGTAATGACCCGCCGCAGGAGCTCGCTGTAGTGGGCGATCTCGTCCGCCAGCTTTTGTGCCCCGGCGTCCCCCGCGAGATGCTCGATGCCACGTTGGCCATACCCCACGCTTTTCTGCGCCACCTTGAGCAGATCTCGGTACGCCGCCGTGCGCTTGATCTTGCTCGGGGTATGTTGGATCGCGAGCATGCGGCGTTTCGCCCGCCTCGTGTGGTCCACGTAGAGTCGGAACCCGAAGTGCTCGTCCGCCCGCCCGAGCAGCCGTGTCAGCACCCGCACTCCGTCCCACAGCAGGCTCGAGTCCGTGGGTGCGTGCACGTTCGTCTCCACCACCGTGCTGTCCACCCGCACCTTGCGACCCCGCTCTATCCCCCGCTCCGCCGCGTAGCGAAGCACCATCGCCCCGATGGCCTCGAGCGTACCGGCCCGCACCTTCTTCAGGTTCTCCGCCAGGGTCGCACGC
>JADFLD010000179.1 GCA_022564535.1 Gemmatimonadota bacterium | reverse complement strand
AAGTAGCCCGGCGCTAGCTGGTTATCCGCTATCGAGTAGCGGTTCGGCCCTTGCGGGTGACGACAACTAGCACCGGGACACTTCCCGACGGGTTGCCCCGCCGAAGGCTTTTGGACGGTAGGAGCGTTGTGTTCATTACGCCCCGATCATCGGCACCGCCGCCGCCGCCGTCGCGAGGACGACGGCCGGGGTGTGCGGTCTCAGGAAGGAGAGGAGGCGTCGATAGAGAGCCACCGACTCGCCCTCCTACCGCCTCGGAGTCAGGCTCACGACGGGCACGATCATCTCTTCCGGACTGATGCCCCCATGAAGAAACGAGTTCTTATACCGCGCCTGGTACTCACGCAGTTTGGTGGGATAGACGAAGAAATAGTCGCCGACGGCCACCAGGTACGACATTCCCAAGCGACCGGCCGGCAGACGCAGATCGTGTTCGTCACGGGTGCTGAACGCGGTAGACGCGATCTCGGCTCGGATGTCCTGGCCGAACTTGTACCGGAGATTGCTCGTGGCGTCGCGGCGGGCGAAGACGGTGGCCGGGTGCTGACAAAGGATCGACCCGTGGTCGGTCGTCAGGATGACGTTGTGGCCCCTCCGTGCGGCCTCGCGCAATACGTCGAACAGGGTGGAGCGCTCGAACCACGCGAGCGTCAGGTCCCGAAGCGCCGCCTCGTCGCGCGCTACCTCCATGAGAATCGGCGACTCCGACCGGCCGTGCGTCATGAGGTCCACGAAGTTGAAGACCATCGCGATCACAATGCCTGGCGTCTTGAGCGCGGAATTCACGCGACTGCGTACCTGCTCTCCCTGCCGATCCGAGAAGATCTTCTCGTAGTGTACCGGGACATCGCGCCCGGTCAGCCGCTTGAGCTGCTCGGCGAGGAGCTCGTCTTCGAACGCGTTGAGGCTTCCCTCGTCATCCGACGAGTCCCACCACTCCGGTCGGAGCTTGACGATCTCGTCCGCGAACTGTCCGCTGAAGATCGCGTTTCTCGCGTACGGCGTCGCCGTCGGCAGGATCGAGTAGTGGTAGGTCTCCTCAATGTCGAAGTGCTCGGCAAGGAGTGGCCTCATGGCCCGCCACTGGTCGAGCCGCATGCAGTCGAGCACCACGAAGTAGACGGGATCGGAGCCGAGCCGCGGCACCAGGAAGTCGCGAACGAGATCGACCGACAAGCGCGGCCGATCTTCGGAATCCCGCATCCACCTGGGATACTCGCGGATCACCCACTCCCCGAAGTCTCGCCGCAGGTCGACGACCAGCGCGTGCACAGTGTCTAGAAGACCGACCTCACCCGCTCCTCCCAGCCGCAACTGCCAGTCGACCAATTCCATGTAGACCGACGCGAACTCGTCGGCGGTCGAGGCACGCTGTACGTCGTGCGAAAGACCACCGAATCGCGCCGCGAAGTCCTGGGCGGAGCGCTGCTGGCGGATCGACGAACCCTCGAGGATGCGGGTCACGACCGAGAGGACCTGCCTCGGGCTCGTCGGTTTGACCAGGTAGTCGGCGACACGACGTCCGATCGCCTCGGTCAGCGTGTGATCCTCTTCAGACTTCGTCACCATCACGACGCGCAGGTGCGGGGACTCCATGCCCATGATCTGGAGGACTTCGAGCCCACTCCGCCCCGGCATCTGCTCATCGAGAAGCACGAGGTCGTAGGGAGTCTCCCGCATGAGTTCGAGCGCATCGTCACCGTTGGATATTGCGTCGACGTGATAGCCTCTCGCCTGCAGGAACAGCAGGTGAGGCTTCAGGAGGTCGATTTCGTCGTCGACCCACAGAATGCGCTTCTTGGCACGGGAGGGGTTCGCCATAGGCTCCAAAGCTACAGGAGGAAACGATGGAACCCCAGGCGGCCACCCACAGATCCGGAAGCATGAACCCTGGACTGGCTCGACTCGGCCGAGGCTAGCCGAGCAGAGCCCGCAGCCGCAGCAAGAGCTCGTCTCGGACGGACCGGAAGGCATCCAACCGCTCTCCGTCGTCCCCGGGCGCCGCAGCAGGATCCGGCAAGCTCCAATGCAAGCGCGTAGCGTCCTCCAGCCAGATTGGGCAGACCTCCTCCGCGCACAGAGTGATCACGACATCCACGGAGCCCTCGACATCGTCGATCCCGGTGGACCGATGATGGGAGATGTCGATTCCGATCTCGTCGAGCACGGCGATCGCCTGGGGGCGGACCGACGTCGGAGCGGAGCCCGCAGACGAGATCCTCACACCGGGGGGCGCGAGCGCTCGGGCGATGCCCTCGGCGAGCTGGCTGCGCGCGGAGTTTGCGACGCATAGGAAGAGGATGTGCTTCGGACCCAGGGCTCGGAGAAGTGAGGCCTCGGTCAACCACGACGGGGAATCGTCCGAAATGACGGCATCTCCGATCTGAGGAGTACGCGATTCAGGGGCGTTCGGCGAATCTGGAGACGTCTCCGCGGATTCTGCAACCCTTCACCGCCTCGACGCATCCCACTACCGTGCGCTACCTAGGAATCTATATAGGGGACTTCGTGGGACGACTCTTCAGTTTGACATACCCGACCGCCACCGTGCTCCTCGCCATTCGCAACGGACACCGCTATGGCTTCGACATCATGGATGCGACGGGACTTCCCGATGGAACGGTCTACCCCATCCTGCGGAGACTCGAGCGCCGGGGGGTCCTGGACGGGAGTTGGGAGGAGGAGAGCGCAGCGAAGACCGAGCGACGCCCGCAGCGACGATACTACGAGCTGACCACGGTCGGCGAGAAGTCCATCGCCGAGGTCGAAGCACGGTTCCCGGCGCTCCCGCGTCTGTTCCAGGTGGGGCCGGAGACCGCCTGACGTGCTTTCGGGAGCGCGCTTCATCGCGTGGGCTTCAGCCCTCGTACCCCGTCCCCGCCGCCTGGCGTGGCGACGCGAGTGGGAGGCCGAGGTCGCATACGCGTGGCAGCGGATGAACCGAGACGGTCCACCGTCTCCGCTCGCTGTGGCGCGCCTCCGCTTGAGAATCTCGATGTGTGTAATCGATGCCCTTTGGGAGAGGAAAGAGACGATGAGGATGACGGGGCTATTCAATGATCTTCGCTTCGCGGTGCGAAGCCTGAGGAGGTACCCGACGTTCACGGTCATCGCGATCGTGACACTGGCTCTGGGAATCGGAGCCACCACGGCTGTGTTCACGCTGGTAGACGGCGTGCTCCTGTCGCCGTTGCCGTTCGAGGACGCGAATGAACTGATCGAGGTTCGCCACCAGGGTCGGGACGGCGCAGATCAACTGCCGATGTCGGAGGGGCTCTATGCACTCTATCGGGAGCAGGCCAGCTCCATCGAGGAGATAGCCCTGTACGCCGGCACCACGGTGAATCTGGTGACGGACGGAGAACCCGCGAGAATCCGGGCTCAGGCCGTGACGCCGAGCTTCTTCGAAGTGCTTCGTGTCGCCCCGGCCGTGGGGAGAGCGTTTTCGGAGGAAGAGGGCGCGCCGGAAGGAGAGCAGGTCGTAATCCTGAGTGACGGGTTATGGGAGAGCAGCTACGGTCGCGATCCCTCCGTACTGGGCGAGTCGCTCGACATCAACGGTACGAGCCGACGGATTATCGGCGTCATGCCAGCCGACTTCGGCCACCCGACGCGCAACGCGCGGCTGTGGGTGCCATTCCAGATCGACCCGGCCCGGGCTCCGCTCGCCTCATTCGGGGCGGGCGGAATCGCGAGGCTCGCGGACGGGGCAAGCGTAACGAGCGTCAACACGGAGCTACGGGGCCTCGTGTCACGCCTCGCCGAACTGTTCCCGGACTCGGGTGCCCCCGCATTCCTCGAGGAGGTAGGCCTGGCGCCCGTCGTCCTTCCCCTCAAGGAGGCCATCGTTGGCGATATCGGCTCGACACTGTGGATTCTGCTGGGCACCGTCGGCTTCGTCCTTCTCATCGCCTGCGCGAACGTCGCGAACCTGCTGCTGGTCCGTGCCGAGGGACGCCAGCGAGAGTTGGCGCTGCGCGTCGCGGTCGGTGCCACCCGCATGCACATCCTCCGCTCCTTCCTGAGTGAGAGCATCGTCTTGGCCGCCGCCGGGAGCGTGCTCGGAGTCGCCATCGCTTCGGTCGCCGTGCGTACGTCGATCGACCTCGTCCCGGCAGACCTTCCGCGGGTCGCCGAAATCGGTCTCGATCTGCGGGTCATGGGCTTCACGTTCGTCATCGCGGCGGGGTGCGCGATCTTCTTCGGCTTCGCGCCCCTCTTGAAGTACGGTGCGTCGGACCTCGCGGGACAACTCAGGGACGGCGGGGCTCACGGTGCGACGGGGGGCAAGAATCGCCACCGGCTACGGAACGGACTCGTCGTCATTCAAATGGCGCTCGCACTCGTACTGCTCGTGGGCTCGGGATTGATGCTGCGCAGCTTCCAGGCTCTGCGGGCAATGGATCCCGGCTTCGACACCGAGCGACTGCTGACGGCACGGATCACGATCCCGGGTGGCGAGATCGAGAGTTGGGAAGAGACGGCCGCGTTCTACCGCCTCCTCCGAGATCGGCTCTTGTCTCAGGGCGGGATAGAAGCGGTAGGCTTCGCCCAATCGATCCCGCTGGCGAACGGCCTGGGCTTCTATAGCATCGAGGTCGAGGACCATCCTCGCGGCCCCGGCGACCTCCCGGGACGTGGCGCCGATCTCCGAGATCACGGCCTTGAGGCCTTGCGCCATCTGGTTGATCGCGCCTGTCAGCGTGCCGAACTCGTCCTTGGTCTTGACCGGCAACTCATCTCCGGTCAGGTCGTTGTTGGCGATGTCTTTGAACCTTTCGATGATCACACGCAAGGGACGCACGATGCTGCGGGTCGTCCAAACCGTCAATGACAGGAGCAGGGCGCAGACCCCGCCCGCCACAATCACGAGCGATTTAACAGCCGACGCGGCGCTCTCCTTGGCCTTGTTGTAGAACGCGGCGCCCTTCTCATTAGCATAATCAGCTAGATTCTGTATACCTTCATTTAGCCTGGCGATGTGCTGGGCACCCTTCTGTCGCGTGATCAACGCCGAACCTTCGGCGTCACCCGCCCGCCTCAGAGTGATCACCTCTTCACGGATCGGCTTCCAGTCTCTGAACGCCTGCTCGGCCGCATTCACGTCCGTCTTGTCCCCAAGGTACCGGTCTTGAATCACCTCGAAGGCCTTGTAGACATCCGCCTCATACGCATCGCCCTTCATCACCGCAGCATCGATCGCCGTGCTGTCTTTGGACATCGCGACATCTGTCATCGACCGGTGCATCGAGACAATACCGATCTGGGTGTCACGCACCGTGTTGCTCACCGCATAGGGG
>JADFLD010000178.1 GCA_022564535.1 Gemmatimonadota bacterium | reverse complement strand
TCTGTAGCCTAGCTCTCGACAAACTCCACCGACCACGTAATCTCCACCGAGTCCTTGATCGACTGAGCCGTCGGACACTTGCTCACGTGCGTCTCCAAAGCCCGAGAGACCTTGTCCTCCGGGGCCTCTGGGGGTAGCCGCAACGTGTAGTGCACGTGGATCTTCGTCAGCAGAATGATCCGATCCACGATCTCGTTCGTGCCTTCCGCGGTGCAGCTGATGGCGTCGTTCGCCATCGGGATCCCGCGCACTTCCAGTGCGCCATTGAGAGTCCCGAGTAGTCAGGCCGCCGCGGCGGCGACGAGGTAGTCGACCGGCAGAGGGAGATCCGGCTGGGAGTCGAGACCATAGTGGGCCTTGATCGGCCCGTGGACCCCGAACTCGAGCGGCGTGCCGTCCTCGAGGGCCCCTCGGCGGTGTAGGCCATCGACCTTCGTGATCGTCGATCGCGTGATGTAGAGCGGCTCACTCATCGTCGTCTGTATCTCCTGATGAAGGGTCGTCCGAGGGTGGGTCTGCGTATTCGGACCATGGATCGGGCGCGCCACGTTCGTATCCGGGGCATCGGATCACAGGCAAGGGAGGATACCGCCGGAATCTCGGATCCTCCTTCGATCTCTCGCAAAGATAGAACATCGAGCCCCGTCGGTTGCCCGTGAGCCGGTGGTGAAGGCAGTCGGCACAGAGGCCGGCCCGATGATCGGGAACGGACCGAGGGCCGGTCACCCCCGAATCCCCAGGTAGCTGACCTGCCGACCCGCATCGCCCCCGCGGTGGGAAAACAGCCCGCTGCCCGTGCAGCGCGTGCAGTGGGCGGAAAGGCTGATCCGGTCGACCCCGACACCGACAAGGGTCGCGCGCGCCGCAAGGACCCTTCGCAAGTCGATGGGCGCCGGACGGTCCGGGACCGGCTGATCGAGGGCCTGAAACACCTCGGGTCCCACCTCATAGCAGTCCCCACAAATCGCCGGCCCGAAGTGTACATGAACGTCGCCAACGACCGAACCGAACGCTGACTCCATCACGGTCAGACCACGCTCGAGCACACCGGCCGCCGCACCCCTCCAGCCGGCGTGCAATGCAGCGACCGACCGCCGCCCGGGGTCGACGACGAAGACCGGAACGCAATCCGCCGTGGTCACGGCAAGCAGAACATCGGGCTCCTTGGTCGCATGTCCGTCGCAGGGGTCGACCAGGCACGGGACCTGGCCGTCACCGCCCTCGCACCCGTGGGGAGCGTGCATCCGCACGTCGCTTCCGTGCAGTTGACGAGCGTGAACGACGCGGGCCACGCCCAGCGTGCGGCGTACTTCCTCCCAGTGGATCCGCACCGTGACCTCGGGGGCACCCGAGCTGAAGAGCCCGAGGTCGAAGGGAGCGTCCGAGGACCCGCGAAGCGTCGTCCCTTGGATGAGCCAGGGGAAAGCATCGGCCCACCCACGATGGACAAGCGCCCGGGTCCATTCGGCTGGGGTTTCGCGGACCCTCACGGGGTCGGGAAGGCGAGAACGAGGATGGGTCACGGCGGGTGATGCTACCCGATGGTGTGCGACCGACGCAAACTCCTGCCTGCGGGAAGAATGCGATAGCTTATCCGTCACCTGGGGGCGGCACTCGCCTCCACAAGCGCTGGGGCCATCGGACCGTGACGGACGACACCCTTTTCGACAGTCAGAACGCCGCCTACGCACAGGCGATGTTCGAGGAATTCGCCAGGAATCCGGAAGCTGTTCCTGCCGAATGGCGGAAGCTCTTCGACAACGGAGCGGCCCTCGCGATCGCGGAAGGCCTGATCGTTCCGGATCAGCTGAATACGCCTCGTACCGTCGCCCCCCCTGCAGCGGCCTCACCCGGTACTCCGACCGCCGACCCCGCTCCACAGACACAGACAAAGACGCCCACGTCCGCGGCGTCGCCCACACACGCACCGATGCCCGACGCCCAGGCCGCGCCCACAACGGCGCCGGCACCCGCGTCGGGACCCGAGCATCCTCTCCTGAGACTCCTGCCGGCTGTGTCGCGCGCCACGGCGCTCGTGCAGGCGTTCCGCGATCACGGACACCAGCTCGCCAGAATCGACCCGCTCGGTAGCGATCCTCCCGGTCATCCTCAGCTCTCCCCCGCGTTCTACGGTACCTCGTTCGAAGAGCTCGGGGAGCTTCCGGCGTCGCTCATTCTGGCCGAGAGCGATGACCGATCGGTCGCCGACGCGCTCGCGGACCTCAGCCGCATTTATGCCGGCTCCATCGGCTACGAGTTCGAGCACCTGGACGACCATGTGAAGGTCGACTGGCTCTGGAAGGAGGTGGAAGGACGCACACACCTGCCCGACCTCGATGCCAAGGAACGGCGAGCGCTCCTGCGCAGAATCAGCCAGGTGGAGGGTCTGGAGCAGTTCCTCCACCGCACCTATCTCGGGCAGAAACGCTTCTCTATCGAGGGGACCGACATGCTGGTCCCGATGCTCGATCTGATTATCGAGGCGGCGGCGAAGGCCGGAGCGAGAGACGTCGTCCTCGGCATGGCCCACCGAGGCCGACTCAACGTACTGACGCATACGCTGGGAATTTCGTACGAGGAATTGCTCGCCGAGTTCGAGGGTCCGTCCGCGAAGACAGGCAGGCTCCACGTCGCCGGTACTGGGGACGTTAAATACCATCACGGCGCCAGCGGTATGCGGACCATTGAGGGCGTGGGTGACGTGTGTGTCACTCTTGCGCCCAATCCGAGTCACCTGGAGTTCGTGAACCCTGTCGTGATCGGGATGGCGCGCGCGAAACAACTCGAGAATCCCTCGAAGGACGCCAGTCCGAACTACGACGCCGTGGTGCCCGTGCTCATGCACGGGGACGCGGCGTTCGCAGCCGAGGGCGTCGTCGCCGAAACGCTGAACATGGCTCGCCTGGAGGGCTATCACGTGGGCGGCACGATCCACTTGATCGTGAACAATCAGGTCGGTTTCACGACCGATCCTCGCGACAGCCGGTCGACGTTCTACTCCAGCGACCTGGCGAAAGGGTACGGCATACCAATCGTCCACGTAAACGCCGACGACCCGGAGGCATGCCTCGGGGCGGTACGTCTGGCGATGGCGTTCCGGTTGGAGTTTCACGACGACTTCGTGATCGACTTGGTCGGCTACCGACGTCACGGCCACAACGAGGGCGACGAGGCAGCCTACACGCAGCCGGTGCAGTCCAAGACGATCGCCGCCCATCCGACCATTCAGGAGATCTACTCCAACCGCCTGATCGAGGATGGCGTTGTAAGCGACGAGGACGTCGCCTACTTGCGTGACGAGATCATGCAACATCTCCGCGAGATCCAGGATCGGGTCCGGGAGTACGAACCGGTCGAAGACGACGCGCCGGACGAGGAGCGCGAGATTCCGATCGTGCCGGAGACGACCGGAGTGTCTCTCGAGACGCTCGAGAAGATCAACAGCGCCACGCTCGCGGTGCCGGACGGGTTCTCCCCGCACCCCAAGCTTTGGAGACAACTCACTAAGCGGGCGAGCGTCTTATCGCCGAGTCGCACCGTCGATTGGGGGCACGCCGAAACGCTCGCATACGGCAGCCTCCTCATCGAAGGCATCCCGGTACGGCTCACGGGTCAAGACGTGCAGCGTGGGACCTTCAGCCACCGTCACCTGGTCCTGCACGACGTGGAGAACGGCGACGAGTTCGTGCCCCTCAGCCAGATCGGAGACGCGCGCTTCGAGGTCTACAACTCGCCGCTCACGGAGACGGCGGTCATCGGTTTCGAGTACGGGTACTCGGTGGCTGCCGACACCGACGCAGTGCTGTGGGAGGCTCAGTTCGGCGACTTCGTGAACGTCGCGCAAGTCATGATCGATCAGTTCTTGTCGTCGGGGTTCACGAAGTGGGGGCAGTGCTCGAGACTCACCCTGCTGCTCCCTCACGGCTACGAGGGACAGGGTCCTGAGCATTCGAGCGCGAGGCTGGAGCGTTTCCTTCAGCTTTGCGCGGAAGACAACATGAGGGTCACGTACCCGACGACGCCTGCCCAGCATTTCCACATGCTTCGGCGTCAGGCGCTGCGGCGGCCGGAGCGTCCGATGATCGTGATGACGCCCAAGAGCCTGCTCCGGCATCCCAAAGCGACTTCGACGATCGCCGAATTCATGGAGGGCAGCTTCCAGCACGTGCTGCCCGACCCCACCGTTGAGGATGCCTCCGCCATCACGCGGATGGTCCTTTGCTCCGGCAAGCTCTACTACGACATCCAGGAGCACCCGCGGCGCGGCGAAGCGGCGTCGGCGGCCGTGGGCCGCCTCGAGCTCCTCTACCCCTTCCCGGTCGAGGCGCTGAAGGAACTGATCGAGAGCTACCCGAATCTGCGGGAGGTCGTGTGGGCTCAGGAGGAGCCGCGCAACATGGGCGGACTCACCTTCGTCGGCCCTCGACTGCGCGGCGTCGTGCCTCGCAATGTGCCGCTCTCGCATGCCGCGCGGCCCGAACGCGCGAGTCCCGCCGAGGGGAAAGCATCGATCCATGCCAAGCAGCAGGAGGCCGTGATCCTCGAGGCGCTGGGGCTCGAAGCGGAGAGCCAAGAATAAGGCGGGCATCCGTGCGTCCCCTCCCGACCCCCTTGCTCGGCCCATGAAACTACCCTTCGCGTTGGACCGACCCCTGGTCTTCTTCGACCTCGAGACCACCGGTCTCGATCTGAAGGAGGATCGCATCATCGAGCTCGCGTTGATCAAGATGATGCCGCACGGCGACGTCCTCGAGCGCGAGCGACGCTTCAACCCGGGCATACCGATTCCCGCCGCGGCCACGGCCATCCACGGAATCACGGACGCCGACGTGGCCGACGAGTTGCCCTTCTGCCGCACCGCGAGCAATCTGGCCGAGATGCTCGACGGGTGTGACCTCGCGGGATTCAACGTGCGCCGGTTCGACATCCCCATGCTCGTCCACGCGTTCGCTGGTTGCGATGTGGAATTCGAGATGGAAGGCCGGCGCGTTTTGGACATGCAGAACATCTTTCACCGTGAGGAACGCCGTGACCTCTCGGCCGCCGCCAAGTTCTATCTGGACCGCGAGCACGAAGAGGCTCATACGGCTTTGGGGGACATTCGCACGTCGGCGGCGGTCTTGGCCGCACAATTGGCGCTCTATCCAGACATCCCACGCGACCTCGACGGCCTTCACGCCTACTGCGAAGAGTTCTCGCCTACCCGTACCGAAGTCGACCGCTGGTTCAGCGCGGAGCAGGACGGCCGGGTCTTCAGAAGAGGAAAGCACAAGGGAACGCCCCTCATTGACGTGGCTCGAGAGGCACCCGACTACC
>JADFLD010000177.1 GCA_022564535.1 Gemmatimonadota bacterium | reverse complement strand
GACACCTACGACAAGATCGACTTCGACGTCCTGATGGCCGACGCCGGCCTGTACGTCCGGGCGATCGCGCTACTGACGACCGATCGGGTGCTACCCATCGACATGGTGGCCGAGGTCGAGGCGTTGGGCGCACAGATCGAGCGGCGCAGCGAGCAGTCGGACGAACGCTTCGACCTGGACGAGGCGCTGGCCCGACAGCGGGCGCTTCTCGAGTCCGTCCGAGAAGTCCAAGGCTTGCTCTCGAGCCATGAGGGCGTCGACGTCGATCGGGCGATCCTCGGCATCCTCCGTCCCCTCTACCGCGTGATGTACGATCCGGTCGACCCCTTCCACCCCGACCCGGGTTTTTCCGTCGGCCTGCTGCCCGGACTCGCGCCGGTCACCATTCTCGCCGAGGAGGACCCCTCGTCTGACCGCTACTTATTCGCAGAAACGACACTCGTGCGGGAGCGCAACCGACTCCTCGAGGCGCTGAGCCTCGCGTCCCGCGAGGCTCAGGCGCTTCGGGCGAGGATCGAGCGATGAGCCGCCGGCTGCGCCGGATGCCGATCGTGACGGTGCTGACGTCGATCACCATCCTGGCGTGCGGCGAAGCGCGCGACGGGTCGGGTGGGTCCGCGGCACTCGCTGGCAATCTCGACGCTGGCGACTGGCCTCACTACGCGGGCGACGCAGGGGCCATGGGCTACTCTCCGCTCACGGAGATCGATCGCGGCAACGTCTCTGGGCTGGAGGTGGCGTGGACGTGGAACACGGACGAGGAACCCCTCGCCGGACCTCGCCTCCCCGTTCCCGGTGCGTCGGTGCGGCCGGGGGCGTTCGAGGTCACGCCCGTCGTCGTCAACGACACGATGTACTTGAGCACACCGTACAACCGGGTCGTCGCCCTCGACGCGTCGAGCGGTCGGGAGATCTGGGCGTACGACCCGGAGACGATCGAGTGGGGCCAGCCGCCGAACGGTACTGGCTTTGTCCACCGGGGCATCGCGATGTGGTCCGGTACCGAAGGGCGCCGGATCTTCTTGAACAGCAGGTGGCGTCTCATTGCACTCGACGCGGCTACGGGCGAGACGATCGAAGACTTCGGGCACGGCGGAGAGATCGACCTCACCGAGCACCTTCAGTGGCCGACGAATCGGCTCCACTACACCCAGACGTCGCCACCCGTCATCTACGGGGATCTCGTCATCCTCGGCAACGGGCTCTGGGACGGCTTCTCCTACGATCGGGACCCTCCGGGTCACATCCTGGCCTTCGACGTCCACACCGGCGAGCTGCGCTGGCGCTTCAACCTCATCCCCCAGGAGGGCGAGTTCGGCAACGACTCGTGGGAGGACGACTCCTGGGACCATGTGGGGCACACGAACGCATGGGCGCCCCTTTCCGTCGACACCGAACGCGGGCTCGTGTTCGCGCCGATCGGCACCCCGAGCAACAACTACTACGGAGGGGGGCGGAAGGGGGACAACCTCTTCGCCGAGTCGTTGGTCGTGCTCGACGCGACGTCCGGGGAGCGTGTGTGGCATTTCCAGGCGGTGCATCACGGCCTGTGGGACTGGGACCTTCCGTCCCAGCCCACGCTCTTCCCCCTGACCGTGGAGGGTCGCTCGATCGACGCGGTGGCCATCTCGACGAAGATGGGCTTCCTCTTCGTCTTCGATCGGGAAACTGGGGAGCCGGTGTGGCCGATCGAAGAGCGTCCCGTCCCGCAGAGCGACGTCCCGGGCGAACGCACGTCCCCGACCCAGCCCTTCCCCACGATGCCACCACCCTTCGCGCGCCAGGGCTTCAGTGAGGAGGACCTGACAGACTTCACGCCAGAGCTGCACGCTGAGGCGCGGGCCTTCATCCGCTCATACCGGATGGGTCCCATCTTCGCGCCGCCCTCCATGGAGGGCACCATCATCAGCCCCGGCATCATCGGGGGAGGCAACTGGGGTGGGACCGCGGTCGACCCGGAGACGGGCTACTTGTACGTGAAGTCGTCCAACCAGCCGGCGCTGCTCGCGATCGGCCCAGCGGATCCCGACCGAACCGAGGGCACCTACGACGTCGATCGGAGTCGCCGCAGGCTACGCCTCCCGAACGGACTCCCCATCTACCGGCCACCGTACGGCACCCTCACCGCGTACGACCTGACCGTCGGCGAGATCGCCTGGCAGCGGCCCATCGGGGACACGCCCGCCATCCGACAGAACCCGGCGCTCGACGGCGTAGATCTACCAGACCGCCTGGGCGTGAGCGGCGCCCCGGGACCGATCGTGACCGCGGGAGGGCTCGTCTTCCTTACAGGCGGGGGCAACGTCCTCTACGCGATCGACAGCCAGAGCGGCGAGGAGCTTTGGGCGGGCGACCTCGGTCAGGTCGGGTACGCCAACCCGATGACGTACCGCACCAGGGAGGGTCGCCAGTACGTGGTGATCGCGACGGGGAGGGGACAGGGCACTCGGCTGATGGCGTTCGCACTTTCGGGCGCTGGCCTGGAGGAGAATCGATGAGCGAGCAAGATCGGAGGGCCTTTCTCAAGACGGCGGCCGCGGTGCCGGGGGCCGCGATCGCAGGGTCGCTCGGACTGCAAGGGTGCGCGCCGGGCGATGTGGCTGCAGCCGCGACACGACCGCAAGTCACGCTGCCCGAGGCGCCACTCCGAGCGCTCGCAGACGTCGCCCTGCCGACTGCTGAGCTCGGCGAGGAGGGCACGACCGAAGCGGTACGCGCCTTTCGCGACTGGGTCGAGGGCTTCGAGCCGGCCGCTGAGCTGGATCACCCTTATCTGACTGACGAGCTACGCTACGGACCGCCACACCCGGGACCGAGGTGGACCGCCCAGCTCGAGGCGATGGACCTCGAGTCCAACCGCCGCTCCGGACGCTCTCTCGCGGAGATCTCAACCGACGAGCGAAGGGAGGTCCTCCGGCGTGCGCTCCGTGGCGGGAACGCGAACTTGCCCGGAAGCCCGGCACAGGCCGAGCACGTCGTTGTGGGACTCCTCGCATGGTTCTACGGGACGCCTCTAGCCACCGACCTGTGTTACGGAGCCGAGGTGGGCCGACACCGCTGCCGGGGAATCCGATCGTTGCCCGAAGAACCATCCCCTACGGGGGAACGGTAATGGCGGCTCAAGTGCGGTCTGCAGACGTTGTGGAAACCGACGTCTGCATCATCGGCGCCGGCATCACCTCGGCGATGGTCGCCGAGCGCCTGTCGGAGGAAACCGGGGCGGACATCGTCGTCCTGGAAGCTGGCAACGAGATCTTCAACATGAGCGAGCGCTTCAGCCGCCGTGCGCGCTTTCTGGACTACGGGGAGAATCCGTGGCCCGACGATCACATCCGTGGCCAGACCGCGCGTGGCATCCAGTCTCGCTCCATGGCGGTCGGCGGCCTCGCGCTCCACTGGGGTGGCGTCACGCCCCGCTTCACGCCTGAAGATTTCCGGCTCCATTCCACCTACGGTGTGGGCGACGATTGGCCCCTCGACTACGACGAGCTCGAGCCCTTCTATCAGGAAGCCGAGGAACGGATCGGCGTCGCCGGGGAGCGGGGGCCCGACGAGTACGACTTGCGCTCGCGCCCCTATCCGCTGCCCCCGATGCCTCTCTCCTACAACCTCGTTCGGCTCCGGGAGTGGGCGGAGCAATCGGGCATTCCCTTCTGGGCCAACCCAGTGGCCAAGATCACGGCGCCGTATCGAGACCGGCAGCTCTGCCGCCGCTGCGACACCTGCAACATTTGTCCCACCGGCGCGAAGTACACGCCCGACCTGACCTTCCAACGCCTCCTCGCCGAGAATCGCATCACCCTCCGCCCGAGAACCCTCGTGCGCCGGCTGGAGCTGGACGAGTCGTCCGACCGCATCGTCGAGGCGGTGGCCCTCGATCGGGACCGACCCGACCGGCCCGTCCGCGTCCGCGCCGACCTCTTCGTGCTGGCCCTGGGCTACGTGTGGAGTCCCCACCTCCTCCTCCTCTCCCGTAGCGATCGCTTCCCCGACGGACTCGCGAACAAGACCGGCAACGTGGGACGATGGGTGACCGGTCATCGGTCTGTGTCGGCTTTCGCCGAAGTCCCCTTCCGCCTTTATCCGGGGATGTTCAACGGCAACAGTCTCCTGTCGAAGCGATTCCAACGGCCCGGGCCGCTGGATCGTTACGTGCGCCACGACCTCCGGATCTGGGATTCGACGTCCCGTCGCGGCGCTCGCCTTCGCAACGACGACGGACGGCTCCTCATGGGGGATGCACTCCTGGAGGACTGGCGTTCGCGCACGCGCACCGGTGTCACCCGAATGCGTTCGTACTACGACGTCATTCCCGACCGGGAGAGCCGCATCGATCTGGACAGCGGCCTGTCGAACGAGTGGGGCGACCCGATGCCTCGCATCACGTTCGTCGACGCGCCGGAATCGGCAGCGCTTCGCCAGCACACCGAGCGGTCGATCCGGGGGGTCTTCGACCGGATCGTCGGCGTGGGTGGCGGACGTATTCTGTCCACCAGCGCAGGAAACTCCCAGGATCACCCGGGCGGCGGCTGCCGCATGGGAGACGATCCCGCGACGAGCGTCGTGGACTCCTTCGGCCGGACGCATGACCACGAAAACCTCTTCGTGGTGGGCGCCCCTACAATGGTGAGCGGCGGCTGCGCCAACGGCACGTTGACCTTCAACGCTCTGGCGCTTCGCTCAGCGGGTGAGATGGCACGTGGCCTCCGATGAACGTGGGAGGGCCCTTCGCCCGAGTTTGAAGTAGAACCCACCCCGCTGTGGCGTCCGGACGCCCCTTGGGTGGCGGCACGCCCTATTCGTCGGAGGTTCCCGACCTACTCGCCCTGATTCTGGCGATGAGCTCGCTGGTGGAGATCCCCGGGGTGTAGCCTACCGAGCGAAAAATGCCCATCTCGATCGGCGTCTTGTAGCAGAGCTCTTCCATGTCGCTGGAAAAGTCGTCTCCATGCAGGACCAGGTCGATCTCGTGACGTTCGATCCAGGCACGGTCCATCGTGAGTGGCGCGTCGGGCACCACTTTGTCGACGTAGCGACAACCCTCGACCGAGGCCACGCGCTCCTCCATGGAAAGTATCGGGCGGCGCTTGTAGGTCATCACGGTTTCATCGGCGTGAACACCCACCAACAGATAGTCACCATGTGCCCTGGCCTGGCGTAGGAAGTTCACGTGACCGTAGTGGAACAGATCGGCCACCATGTCGACGTATACGCGGGTGATGTCGATTTCTCCTGGTCTAGAAGGCTGCTGAAAAAGTAAGGACGTCCCTAGGTGGAAACCGACGGCGCTCTCCCCGTGGGAGGCACCCGGTTCCACAAAGGTATGAGCACCAGGCCG
>JADFLD010000176.1 GCA_022564535.1 Gemmatimonadota bacterium | reverse complement strand
GAGCGGTCGAAAACCGTTTGGCCCTGTCCCTCGTTGAAGCTCCAATAGCCCTGCAGGTCGCTCGAGCTCACATCGACACCCATTTCGTGGACTACCACGATCTCAGCGGGCGAAAGGCTCCGGGACCACATCGCCGGGTCGTCGATCTCACCCGGGAAGAACCAGATGGGCGGCTCCTTGCCACCGGGCGGCAGGGGGCCGATTTGGCCATGCGTGACGCCCACGCTCAGGAATTGTCTGTTGTTCGAAGAGGGCGTGCCGGTTCCATCGCACCGAGCCTGCTCCACGGCGTCCACATAGAAGATGAGAGTGCCACCGGCGTCCCGTGTGACGGCCACATGATGCCAGGTGCCGTCCGCGATGAAGAGATCGTCCGACGCGCAAACTCCCAGCGGTACGCAGTCGTTGTTCGGGTAGCAGTAGTTGTCTTCGTTCGCAGCCTCGAGCATGACCTCCAACGAGCCGGCCGACCCCACGAACAGCTGCCAACTGAGGTTGAAGGAGTCGTCGTCCTCTCCCCGCGCGACGATCGCGGCTCGCCCACTGGGAGGCGTCAGGCGAACCCACGCGCTGACCGTGAAAACTTCCGTCGGGAACGAAGCATCCCATGGGATCAGGACGCGATCGTTCGTGCCATCGAAGGTCAGGTGAAAGTCCTGTCCGGACTCCGCCGGTGGATCGCCAGGTTCGAACGGTGAAGTCTCGTCGTCGTCGATTGCCGGCTCCGTGGCCCCGGAATCCCCGCACGCACCGACGGCCACGAGCATGATCCCGACCGCCCACCCTCGAGCATGATCCCGACCGCCCACCCTCGAGCTCGAGCCCTACTCACGGCGTGACCTCCACAACGAACTGGCCCATCATCCCGACGTCTTCGTGCTCGAGGATGTGGCAGTGGAACATGTACGGGTTCACCCCGTCCGCGTAATCGTGGAAGCGTTTGATGATCCTCACGGTTTCGGACGGTCGCACCAGCACCACATCCTTCCACCCCCGCTCGTTTTCGGGCGGAGCGAAGCCGTTTCGGCTGAGTACCTGAAAGGAGTCTCCGTGCACGTGAAAGGGATGTGCCTGCGTGGTGGGGTTGGTGATCTCCCAGACCTCCGTGTCCCCCAGACGGATGCGCTCGTTGATCACGTTCATGTCCATCCGTAGGCCGTTGATGCCGAATGGGTTGGCCGCGAGCTGGAAGGGTCGGGGGCTTCCCAAGTTGACGGCCTCGGCCTCGGAAATCGCTTCGACCGTCGTGAGCCCCGCCGGGATCGCCAGGACGGCGTTCGAGCGTGTAGCCCCCACCGTGATCTCTAGGAGGTCGAAGTCAGCGTTGTCCCACGCGTCCTGGAGCGGGAACGGGACCAGCGCGGCGCCCATGCCTCCGTTGAAGCTCCGGAGTCTGATCGTGGATCCCGCATCGGAACCGAAATCGACCAGGATCTCGGCTCGCTCCGCGGGCGATAGGAGCAGGCGCGTGAGAGGCGCCGGTGCGTTGAGGAAACCCCCATCCGACGCGATCTGGAAGAACGTCCGACCGTCGCTGAATCCCAGGTTGTAGATGCGGGCGTTCGAAGCGTTCAGGATGCGGAGGCGCACGACCTGGGCCCCCACTTCGAGCACGGCGGCTTCAACACCGTTGGCGAGAAAGTGTCCACCCTTTCGCAGCGCCGGATCCGTGGCCGCGTTGAAGTCGCTGGGAAAGTGCAACAGCGAACCGTCGCTCTCGAAGCGCCTGTCCTGAAGAATCAGCGGGATGTCGTCCACTCCATAGCTTCGCGGAAGCGGCAGTGAGTCCGAGATCGCGTCCTCGACGATGATCATGCCCGCGAGACCTTCGTACACCTGATAACCGGTGCTCAGCGGATCGAAGATCACGCCTTGCCCGGTGGCCGCGTGTAAGTGCGGGTGATACCAGTAGGTGGCCGCGCGATTGAGGAGCGGAAACGAAGCGGTCCACACGGTCCCGGGGTCGATTCGCTGATGGGGTCCGCCGTCCATCGCCGCTGGGACATGAAAGCCGTGCCAGTGCGTCGTCGTGGCGATGCCGATGTTGTTCGTCACGTTGAGCGAGACGTCCGAACCTGTGCGCAGGACCAAGGTGGGACCGAGGAAGTCACCGTTGTACCCCTTGGTCGGCGCCGGCCTGTCTGCGAGAAATTCTCGCACCCCGGGGCGCATTTCGAGGTTGACGATGGGCCCGAACAGCCGGTCGGGAATCGGGAGCGGAGAGGGTTCGATACCCGCCGCTGGGTCCGATCCGCCTGGGTCGGGAGACGTCGAGCTATCGCCGGAACATGAGACGAGACCCGCCAGCGGCAGCACCGCCCCAGCGGTGGCTCCAGCGGTCAGCCGCAGCATTCGCCGCCTAGATATCCGACTTCGTCCGTACACGGTGCGCTCCGAGTGGCACGGCTCGATCGACGTATCGCCGCATTTTCTAGGAGATGCGACCCGAGGCCGGTTCGTTAGCAGGCAGCTAACGCGGATCGTAGCGTTGTGGCGCTACCGGACCCGGTCGAAGCGCACGTCGCGGGTGCGGCCGTTGGACAGGTAGAAGCCGATCACCTGTCCGTTGCGGTCCCGCTCGAATGAGACCGTCATTCCGCCACCCGAGAACGTGTCCTTTTCGCCCGGCGTCAGGTCGCGATCGCCGATACGTCGCTGATACATCACGAGTTGCTCCTCGTCGAGCGTCGTCGTGTAGAACGTTTCCAGCTCCTCGCTGAAGTAGCGTCCCTCGAAGGCCGAGAGGTCGTCGACCGTGGGCTCCCACGCCTCCGTGTCGTCGCTCGCCAAACGCGTCGCGTGCTGGAGCTGACCATTTTGGTTCAAACTTGCACCGTCGACCTCGCCGTCCTCGTTGCGGTGGAAGACGATCGACGCGGCGACGACCATCAGTGCGAATGTGGTATCCGACGTCGGCACGATCTCTAGACGTGGTTGCCCAGTGGCTTGGGTAAAAAGCGTGTCCGCTTCACGGGTGAACGTCAGGATGAACGTCGGCGAGGCGTCCAGTGCGTAGCGTCCCACGAACTCGTCGAAGTCCTCGGCGTCGTACGCCGCGGGGTCGAAGTCTCCTGCTTCCTCTCCCTCCTCACCTTCGTCCTCCGCGGGCTCCATGGCTTCACCGAAAAACGCCTCAGCCAAACGGAACGCGACGCTACCGTCGAACCCCGCATGGTTGCTCTGCGTCGTAAGGCCCGCGTTGATCTCCGGGTAATAGGCGAGCATCGAGCGGTGGGCGACGTCTGCACCCCCATGCTGGATGCGTTTCAGACCGCGCTGGTCGTCGATGAAGAGCCCGTAACCGTATCCGGTCTCCTCTCCGTCTGTTAGCACATACGACGTCATCATCTCGTCGAAGATCGCGCGACTTCCCACCCGGGGGGCGGCGAAGTTCTCCACCCAGGTCTGGAGGTCACGGACGGTGGTGTAGATTCCTCCCGCTCCCACAGCGCCGGCGAGATCGCCGACCTCACGGAATCCGTCGCCTGCCAGCGTGTATCCCTCGGACCTGTCCGGTACGATGTGTTCGGGGCTCGGGCGCACCATTGTGCGGGTCATTCCGAGCGGTCCGAAGACGTTATCCTGCATGAATTCGTGGAAGTCCTGCCCGGACGTGCGCTCGACGATCACGGCGGCGAGGCCGAACGCCGTGTTGTTGTAGTTCCACTCCGAGCCCGGAGCGTTCTGAAGCGCGGGTTGCCGCTGTACGATCTCGATCAGCTCGGCTCGATCGATGAAGTCGCCGTGGTCCATCCGCCGGCCTGTCATGCTGAGCAGATTGAGAAACTCACGAAGCCCCGAGGTATGGGTGATGAGATGGCGAACCGTGATCGTTTCGTCGAACTCGGGCAGCTCGGGGATGTGGGTGCGGATGTCGTCGTCCAACGAGAGTTTGCCCCGCTCCGCCTGTAGCATGATCGCGAAAGCCGTGAACTGCTTGGATGTGGACCCGATGTTCGTCCTCGTGTCGACCTCGAACGGAATCCCGTAGGAGAGGCTGGCCATTCCGTAGGCCCGCGAGAACAAGGTGCGGCCGTCTCTCCACACGGCCACGACTGCGCCTGGAGAATCGTCCCGATCGTAGGGTGACATGAGCTGGTCGACCAGCTTCTTCGGGTCGGTCTCGATCGCCTCGAGCCGATCCAGCGAGATTTCGAAGTCGCCCGCCTCGTCCTCGAACCCGATCACCTGGATCCGATACAGCCCTTCCTGGTCGGTCTCGAAGAAGAACAACTCTGGACCCCGGGCAGGCCCGTCGATTCTCCTTATCTGTCGTCCATCCGGGTCTAGAATTCGAACGACGACATCGACCGTCACCTGGTCGACCTCTCCCATTACGAAGTAGTCGGCACCGGCTTCGATCGTGTAGGTGGCGGTGTCACCCTCGGCGAGCGAGCCCCGAGAGGAGCTGCCCGCGCGAAGCGATGTGTCCTGGGCGGCGACACCGGTGGCGAAGAGCAAGCTGGCGACGACAAGCGTGGGGCGTACCATGGATCAGACTCTCGCGATGAGAGGGTGAAACGTGTTACATGATGTACGTAACATAGAGCCGCCACCTTCCACGCCGTGAACGCTGCTCCGAATGGCGTGCTCCCCGAACGCCCGGCGTGGTCAGGCTAAAGTACAGCGGGCATGTGCCGATACTCTCGAGAAGTCACTTTCGACAATGAGACTCTTAGGAATCGGGGTGTCCCCGGGGCCCCTGCGAGGAGCGACATGCGCATGGCAGGCCTTTGGAGTAGAGTGGGAACCGGAGTCCGATTGGGTATTCCGGCCGCCGCGATCTGCGCGATCGTCGTTTCGAGGATTCCGGCCAAGGCGCACCGAATCTCGGACAGGATCCGTCCCGACGACGATGAGGGGGACTTCGAGCCCTACATGTACAGCGAGTACCCCTTCCCGGGCGGCCGAACCGTGGACTCGCGGACGAGCTCGAGGCACCGGAGCGCCTGACCCGCTGCTATTCGGCGAGCGCGGTGGGGTCGCCTTCCGTCCGTATCACTAGCGAGAGCACCTCAGGAGGTGAGTCGTGCGCTTCCGTATTGAGCGACCTTCTCCCCGGCAGCAGGGCTGACTTTCGGCGAGCGACTCGCGGTTGATCGGCGCGCCGCGTCGTGGGTAGCTTCCAAGCATGTCTCGCAGCTCTCCCGAAGCGACCCACCAGCGGCCCGTCATCCTCTTCGATGGTGTTTGCAACCTTTGCAACTCGGCGGTCCAGTGGGTGATCGAGCGCGACAAGGACCGACGCTTCGACTTCGCTTCCCTCCAGTCGGACGCCGCTCGTCGAGAGCTCGAGAAGATCCTCGGCGGGGATGAGATTGACGCGCTCCCGGACAGTATCGTCCTCATCGACTCGGA
>JADFLD010000175.1 GCA_022564535.1 Gemmatimonadota bacterium | reverse complement strand
CGGCTACGCGGCTACCATCGACCACCGCCATCGGCTCGTCGTGGTAGTCCTCGATCTCTTCGAGTCCGACATCTCGAGGTCGATCGCGCTGAAGGAAGTAGAAGGGAATACAAATCAGGACCGGCACCGCGGCGCCCGAAAAGAACGCCCAACGCCAATCGTCGAAGACCGAATAGGCGACGTAGCCCGCGAACGGCGATGCGACCATCCCGCCAAAGGCGTAGTTGGTGCACCAGTAGCCCATCACCCGACCTCGTTCCTTCGACGAGAACCAGAATCCCATGTTCTTGGTCAGGGGTGCCCAGCCGGTGGATTGGCAGAGGCCCTGCGCGAAGAAGAAGACGCCGAGGAGAACGACCGTAGAGGAAAGCCCCATGGCTACGCCGACGGCGCTCGACGCAAGCAGCCCTCCGAGCACCACCCGCCGGGGGCCGAATCGGTCGGCGGACATGCCCCACAGGAACTGGCCCAGCCCGTACGCGACGCTGTAGGCGATGTCGATGTTGCTCGCCAAAATCGGTGTGAGCCCGACCGCCGGATCCTCGAGAAGCCCGAGTTTGGCCACCGAAAATCCCTTGCGAGAAAAATAAAATCCGGCATAGGCGAGCCATGTGGTGCCGAAGACCCGCCAACGCCATCGCTCGTAAAGCGGGTCCCTCCTCGCGGCGGCTATGTCGTCACCCGCAGATCGAGTCTTTCGATGGCGCTACCTCGAGCGCGATCGAATCGATCGGCCGTCAGGACCCGTCTCAGACCCCGAGCTCGTTGGCGCCCGGTCGAACGCATCGAGCTCCCGCCTCCACGCCACCTCCCGCGAATCTCCGCTGTCGAACACCGTGGACCCGGACACGGTGCTTCCCAGGCGCAACGTGCGACGGAGCAGGTGACTGGCCAGAAATTGCCGCTTGACGTTCCGAAATCCGAAGAACAGATCGCCTCCCTGGCTCGTGATCGGTGCGTCGAACTCGGTCGCGAGCTCGCGGAGCGCAGCCTCCACCTTCGACTTCCTCACCTTCACTTTTCCGGCCCGACGCTGGATCAGCCCCGTGACACGTTCGAGCGACACGACGCCCTTCCCTGCCAACGCGGTCTCGACCACGCATCCAAAAGCATAGCGTCGTAGCGCGTCCTGCTGGCTGAACCTGAAGCGCCGGTGGTTGCGCAGCACGAGGCGGGCTCCGAATCCGACGAGGATCCCTCCAGCAGCAACCGAGAGCGCCGCGGCCCCTAGAATCGTGGTAATGCCGAGAGCGGGCCCGAGGACCCAGGGGCCGACCCCAGCGGTGACGCACCCCGCTGCGATCGCGCCGAGCCCGACCCTCGCGCTGCGAAGACGCTCTCGCGTGTGGTCCATCGGATCGTCACTGTGGACCCACGCCGGGCGCGGCTCCCGCTCCGCGAAGCGGCCGTGGACGCTGCTCATGATCTCCGGAAAGGCATACACCACGTGTCCGTCCAAGCCGGTATGGGCCTCGCCCCCCCAACTTTCCGCCATCCGCACCATCTCTTCCTCGGCCTCGCGTAGGGGCAACCCGGTCTGCTCCACGAGCTCGGCCAGGCTGAGCACGCCCTCTCGCGCCCGAAGAAGGCGGAGTGTCCTTCGATCGAAGAGGATTCGACGCGCCCTGGCGAGCGCAGCCGCTCGACTGTGACGAGAGAGCCCGAGCGGCGAGCGCCGCAGACCCGACGGCCAGCCGGACTCGGACTCCGACACGTGATACGTAAGATCCCCGTATTCGAGCACGCGAACCTGTGCCTGGCCGCGCGCGATCAGGCTGTCGAGCGAACGGTCGAGGTCGATCCGGGGAAGACCCGTAAGCGTGAGGAGGTCACCCAGGGTGGCTTCACCACCCAGGGCGTGCAGGGACCAAAGAACCTGGTCTCGTGACCCATCTGCCGCCAAGGACTTCAACCGGCCCTCCGTCCGATTGAGAGAAGGTGTTTCCTCAGAATAGCTCGCAAGCGGCACCGGCACATCAGCTGTGTGAACCCGGACCCCTTCACGGGACTGGCCCGACCGGCCAAGGATGAGCTAGTATTTCACCCGCGAATCGCCGGACAAACCGACGGAGCCATTCCGGTAACACGGAACAGTTCAGGAAGGCCCGGGGGGCACCGTGAGCACCATAGCTACGGCTTACAGAACGGCGATACCCGACGACGGTGTGGTCGGAGAAGGAGCCACGACCGATGGCATGGGGGCCGTCCCCTGGTACGTCTGGGCCGTCGTCTTCGCTTCCACGAGCGTGGCCCTCGGTGTGATGTGGGACATCTCGTGGCATCGCACGATCGGGCGGGACAGCTTCTGGACGCCGGCCCACATGGCGATCTATCTCGGCGGCGCGGCCGCCGGCCTCTCGTGCGGATGGCTCGTCCTCCAGACCACCTTCGCCGGCAGTGTCATGGCCAAGGCAGGCGGCGTGACGTTCTGGGGCTTCCGCGGCCCGCTCGGCGCGTGGGTCTGCATCTGGGGTGCGTTCGCGATGATCGCGTCGGGTCCCTTCGACGACTGGTGGCACAACGCCTATGGGCTGGATGTCGAGATTCTCAGCCCTCCGCACACGGTTCTGGCCGCGGGCATCATCGCGATCCAGATGGGCGCCATGCTCATGGTCCTGTCGCGCCAGAACAACGTCGGGGCCGACTCAGCGGTGCTCAAGCTGCTCTTGGCGTACACGGGTGGCGTGTTGATCCTCATGATGGCCACGTTGGCTACGGAGGAGATCACGTTCCCGAACGTCCAGCGGAGCGCGCAGTTCTACCTGGTCAGCGCGGGCATCTTCCCGCTCTTCCTCGTCGGGATCTCACGCAGCTCACTCGCCCGGTTCGGAGCGACGCTGGCAGCCGCGTTTTACATGGGGCTGACGGTGACGATGATCTGGGTCCTCCAGCTCTTCTCGGCTGAGCCGCTCCTCGGCCCGATCCTGCGCCCCTTGGACAGCATGGTCCCACCGGCGTTCCCGCTCCTGCTCGTGGTGCCGGCCGTGGTCGTGGACGTGCTCGCGCGGACGCTGCCGGGGGAGGGCTCACGCCTGCGTCCCTGGCTCGCGTCCGCCGCGATCGGGGCCGCGTTCGTCATGGTGCTCCTCGCGGTCCAGTGGTTCTTCTCGGCGTTCCTGCTCAGCGAGAGCGCTCGCAACTTCGTCTTCGGTGCGGACCAGTGGGACTACAATTCCCGCCCGGGCCCATGGCAGTACGAGTTCTGGGGATCGACGGCGAGCGCGGCATCGCTCGGGTGGGCCGTGTTGATCGGGGCGGCGTCCGCCCGCCTCGGCCTCTGGTGGGGCGACTGGATGGGGAGCGTTCGGCGGTAACCGGACGCCGATTCCATGCACCGGACCCGAGCCACCGGCATGCTGCTGGCACTCTGCGTCGGGATCGCCGCGTCTGCGCACGTCGGGACCACGAATGCCTACTTCGATGGCATGGCCGGACCCTATCCGATCCGCGTGATCGTCCGCACGCCCGGTGTGATCCCCGGGCTCGCACAAATCTCCATCCGCTTCTCCGGCGAGGTCGCGCCTTCGGTGGTAACCGTGCGCCCTCTCCGGTGGGACGCCGGACTCGAGGGCGCGCCTCCTCCGGATACGGCCCGGGCTGTCCGAGGCGAAGAGGGTCTCTATTCGGCCGAGCTCTGGTTGATGACGACCGGGTCGTACAGCGTCCACGTCCACGTGATGGGGCCGCTGGGTGAGGGAACCGTGTTCGTCCCCGTCAACGCGGTCGCCGAGCGCCGCCTGGATATGCACCCTGTCATGGTGGCAGGCCTCATCGGCATGGTGGTCTTCCTCTTCTTCGGAGCGGTCACGATTTTTGGGGCTGCTGTCCGCGAGAGCGTACTCCCGCCCGGCGACGACCCGGATCCGAAGCGTCGACGCCGGGCCGTGATGGCGATGGGGCTCGGCGGCATCGGGCTCGCCACACTCATGTGGGGTGGGTGGAGTTGGTGGGGTGCCGTCGACGCGGCGTACCGGGCGGCGATGTTCCGGCCGCTCACGACGACATCGACGGTGGTGGACACCGACGGGGGACCGATCCTCACGCTCCGGATCGACGATCCCGCGTGGCTGGGGCGGGAGTGGACTCCGCTGATCCCCGACCACGGAAAGCTCATGCACATGTTCCTCGTGCGTGACGATGGCTTATCCGCGTTCGCGCACATTCACCCCGAGTCAGCGGACTCGAGCGCCTTCGTGGTGCCCTTCCCGCCGCTCCCCCCCGGCGACTACCGCATTTATGCGGACATCGTGCACGCGAGCGGATTCGCTCAGACTCTGGTGGACACCGTAACCGTCGGAGCAGCGGCCTTGGACGCGTCCATCGAGCCGGTGCGCGACGCGGATGACTCCTGGGCCGAGCTCCCGCCGCTCGGAGAGGCCGCAGGAGCCCGTTTCGACCTGCCGAGCGGACGGAGCATCGTGTGGGAAGACGGCCGGGAACCCCGCGTCGACGCCGAGACTACCCTGGGCTTCCGCGTGACCGAGGCGGACGGTACACCCTCGGCGCTCGAGCCGTACATGGGGATGCTGAGCCACGCGGCGGTGACCCGGGACGATGGCTCGGTGTTCATCCACCTCCACCCGTACGGAAGCATCAGCATGGCCGCTCAGGATCGATTCGAGCGGGCCGAGGCTCCCGAGGCCAGTACGTCGGCCATGAACATGGCGGGGGTCGCGACGGGAAACGCCGTCACCTTCCCGTTCGTTTTCCCCCGCGCCGGGGCGTACCGGATCTTCGTGCAGGTGAAGATCGGCGGCACCGTCGAGACCGCAGCCTTCGACGTGGACGTCCCGGAAGCCTGAGTCTGGGAAAGCCTCTGCTAGCGTGTACAAGCCGGCGGGTAGATAAACCTCGGCTCGGGCGGTTCAGCGGCGGACGCGCGCAATCTCCAGGAGTGTCGTTCGCACGGCATTCGCCCTTCCGACCTCATCCAATCGAGCCCATAGACGATCGATCGTCCGCCGGTCCACATAGCCCACGACAGCAATCTGCCATCCCTGGTCCGAGCGAAATCGGTCCACGGCGTTCATCGCGTCGGGACCGTAGACGTCTGCCTCGATCCCCTCGAGTGACAGCTCGGTCGCTTCGGGGCGGAAGTATCCAAGCGCGTGCAGCATGACCTTGAGCTGAAGAACGTCTCGGCCGGCGAACTGCCGGAGCGTCCGAAAGCCGAGCGTCTCTGAGACCGCGTCGTAGATGCGGCGAACCTCACGCACCGGCTGGGAGTTCTCGCAAACGTTGATATCGACGGTCACTCCATCCGGCCTTCGTGACCTTCCTGGCCGAGGATCGGCGACGAGCACGGCCGCGGACTGCGCGTCGCCGTGCCGGCCGTCGCCGCCGAGAAGCTGCCCGGCGTAGATCGCCTCGATAAGCCGGTCCGCGAGG
>JADFLD010000174.1 GCA_022564535.1 Gemmatimonadota bacterium | reverse complement strand
CTCAAGAAACTAATTAATCGGCATAAGCTCCGCTTCGTCGTCGCCTGCGCGGCGCTCGCGTTGGTTACCTTCTCCACCGTGGCCATGACGATCCTATACGCGAGCGCGTCGTCCGCGGAACGACGTGCGCAGCAAGCGCGAAGACTTGCCGAGCGCGAGGCCTCAACGGTCACTGCCATCAAGGAGTTCCTTGTGGACGATCTGTTCGAGTCCGCCAGTCCGAAGGTGGCACGCGGTGAGGATGTGACGGTCAAAGAGGTTCTGCAAAACGCGTCACAGCGCGTCCGCGCTGCATTCGACGATCAACCGGAACTGAAAGCGGCCATCTTGTCGACGTTGGGAAGCGTGCACTTGTCGCTGGGGTTGTACACCCAAGCCGAAGAACAGCTTCGAGAGGCGCACAGAATCTTCGGGGCGGAGCTGGGGGCGAGCGACGTCGAGACGCTGCGAAACACTTCGCTTCTTGTGCAGGCGATCCAGCTCGGTGGCGATCTAACGGCGGCGTGCGCGCTGGGGGAAGATCGTTTGGCGGCGGCCCGAGGTGTTCTGGGAAACGACCATGAGGTCACCTTGGATATCGCGGCCGCACTGACCGTTGTGTATGCGCTGCTCAGCAGGTTGGATGATGCGGCCGAATTGGCTCAGGAAACATTGGCTAGACGCCGGAATTTACTGGGCGATGGCCATCCCGACGCCCAGGTCGCCGGAGGCTCCGGCGTTTTCTGCCGGCGGGTTGGTGACGCCAGCGGGCTCTGAGCTCCCTCGCGCCATCTCGACTGCCACGTAGGCCCCACCACCCACGGCCAGGAGCACGACAAGGGCCGCAGCGCCGACCTTCGCCCGACTCCGGGGCTGCCTGGCACCCGGATAAACGGGGAGCCCGGTAGTCGGGTCGCGCCGTAGTCCTTTCAAGTCGCCTGTGGTCGTCAACTCGCCAGCCTCGACCACTGCGAAGAGGCTCACCGGAGCGCCGATGCCCTTGAGACTCCGCTCGCCGACGGCCATGAAGCCGAAATCGCGTCGTTGCTTCAGCTGCCTCCACACGTCCTGGCTGACGAGGATCTGTCCGGGTTCAGCCGCGGTCTGGATGCGTGCGGCGACGTTGACCCCGTCGCCGAAGAGGTCTCCATCCGCCGCCACGAGGACGTCGCCCACGTGAATGCCGATCCGCAGTTGCGGCGTCACCCGGGACTCCGACGTGTCCTTCGCGAAGGCCTCCATGAAGTCCTTGGCAGTCCGGACGGCCCGCTGAGTACTGCTGAACTCCGCGAACACGGCATCCCCGATAAACTGGACCACGCGGCCCCCACCACTCTCGATCACTCTGCGGGCGGTCGCGTGGAAGATGCCGAGGAGGGCCAGCGCGGTTTCCTCGTCCTGAGACGACAGCGTGCTGTAGCCGACGAGATCCGCGAACCAGACCGCTACGAGGCGCCTCTCTGGCTTGTCCGGCAGCGCCGACACCTTCGGTGCCTCGAGTTCCTGCGTGAGGCCGAGGCGGCCACCGCTGATCTCGCCGCCACCGAGCGCATACAGCGCCTCGCTGAGCTCCCGCGCCGATTGGTAGCGGTCATCCGGATCGCGCTTCAGGAGCTTCATGATGATGTCGACCATGCCCTGCGGCACATCGACCCCCGACTCGGAGATCGGGAGAACCACGGCGCGGTCCGAGGCCGCCATGAGCTCGTAGGTCTGGTTCGTGGGCTGATGCGCGAGGTGGCCCAGCCACGGATTCTTGCCAGTTACGAGTGAATAGAGAATCACCCCAAACGCGAACAGATCCGTTCTTCCGTCGACGTCTTCGGCCCTGAGTTGCTCCGGAGCCGCGTAGCCGGGCGTGCCAAGGGTGCCGGCCTGCGTGAGCCGACTGTCGGCGTCCTGCTCTGTGATCTTGGCGATACCGAAATCGAGAACCTTGGCGGACTCCGCACCGTCCCGGTCCGTCGTGAGCATGACGTTTTCGAGTTTCAGGTCCCTGTGCACCACCGCCTCTTCACCTTCGTGCGCTGCGATGAGCGCATCGCAAATCTGTAGCCCGATGCGTATCGTGCGCTCGATACTGAGGGGGCCCTCCTCGAGGAGAACGTCGGAGAGCACACGCCCATCCACGTACTCCATCAGGAAGTAGACGAGGCCCGCCTCGGTGTCGTCCTCGTAGGTCGACAGGCCGACGATGTGTGGAGACAGTGAACCCAGGCGCTTCATGATGCGCGCCTCTCTCAGGAAACGCTTGCGGGTCGTCTCCGCTTCGGGTCCGCGAAGCCGATCGATGCTCAGGATCTTGAGTGCTTCGATCCACCCCCCGTCTTCGTCTTGGACCTTGTAGACGGTGCCAAAGGACCCGGCTCCGATGCGACTGAGGACGCGCCATTTGTTCCGCAGCAACGTCCCGACGAGCGGGTCGTCCGGATCGGTTGGGAACGACTCCTTGGTGATCTCGGCGAGCTCCTCGGGCGTCAGCTGTAGCGTCGCCTGTGGGTCGCGGGGCGGGGGGCTATCCAGCGGAGTGGTCGAGTCCTTCGACTCGTCCCCATGCCCATCCATATCGCCGGGCGCGTTCTGCGGCTGCTTCTTGGGATCGTTCAGATTGGACACGGGCAGTCGCTTTCCGGACCGTCAATTTGCGGAGACGACCGAGGGGCGTTTGCGTGACGTCTCGCTGGCGACTCAACGTTGAGGCACGGGTCGTATGGCGGCAAGGGTTTGACCCTGCGTCGATCGTCGCCGACCTCGGAAGCTGCCGTGACGACGAGGCTCTTCTCGCGCGCGGGGGTTGAGCTGCCGGATGGGGCCCGTGACATTCGTGTGACCGCCCGCGTTCGGGGGGTCTCCGACCACGTTCCCACGAGGGGTAGGTAAGGAATGCAACGCGTCTTGATCGCGATCACGCTGGCGCTCATGAGCATGTCTTCGTCC
The DNA here is from genome assembly GCA_022564535.1 of Gemmatimonadota bacterium. Next base: position 2,494 of record JADFLD010000174.1, on the reverse strand, counting down.
GCTGGCCTCGAGGCGCAGACCGAGATTTTCGCACGTGGGGCGACCCTGCGCATCGGGGGGCGCCTCCACACGCAGTATTTCTCGTCATTCGTCGACGAAAAGCAGAGTGACTTCTTCGTGCGCCGCGCGCGGCTCATCGTCGAAGGGACCTTCACGGACTTCATCACGGGGCGTTTTCAGACCGATTTCGCGTTCGGCCGGGCGACGCTGCTCGACGCATACATTCGCATGAACTTCAGCGACGGTTTTCAGCTGTCGTTTGGGCATCTCAAGAGAGCCTTCGACATTTTCGAGCTCGCCAGCTCCACGGACCTTTCGCTCATCGAGCGGACGGGCGTTGTCGTGGGCTACAACCAATGCACGGGCGTCGGCCGACTCTGTTCGTACAGCCGGCTCACGGAGGGTCTGTTGCTGTCGGGTCGGGACACGGGAATCAGGGTCGGTGGGTCGTTCGGGCGGGTCAGCTACGAGGCGACCATCACCAACGGCACGCCACTGGCGACTCCCGACGTGAACAACGCGAAGTCCTTCGCGGGTCGGGTTTCGTTCTTGGCGACGGACAACGTGCAGGTTTCTGGGAACGCCACCTATAAGGACTATCTGGATCCTGACGATGAGACGGCGTACGCGTTCGCGTGGGGTGGCGACGTGCAGGTGGGGACGTGGCGCGATGGGCTGTTGCTCCAGGTAGCCCTGGTCGCAGGCGACAACTGGAGGTCTCTCGACGCACAGTATGTCGCGGGCAAGTTCGTCACGGGCCAGGTCGCGGCGTCGTATTACTTCCCGATCGACAACGACCGCATCATCGCGATCGAGCCGATCGGGCGGATCAGCGTGGCCGATCCAGACGGTACGGTGGACGCCGACGGCGGAACCCTGCTTACGCCGGGCGTGATGTTCTACTTCCTCGGCAAGAACAAGTTCGGGTTCAACTACGACTACTACAGACCGCGAACGGGGGACTCGGTATCCTCCTTCAGGTTCGCGACCTTCCTCTACTTCTAGCGGCTACTCTGTCCAGGTGCGCTCACGGCGTGCTCTCGTCGAACGCGTGGTTCCAGTGCGAGCCATCGCAATAAGGCTTGTTCTGACTCGCTCCACAGCGGCACAGCGTCACGTGCTCTCGGCTCGCGCCCTCGGCCAGATCGACGCCCTCGATGTCTACGCCGCCCGTGAATACGTAGGGCCCGTTTGGCGCGAACGCCTGTGCCGTCGGCCCGCTCCATTCGCTTTGCGCGTCCCCCTCGATGGTGTAGCTCAGTGCCCCCGACGGGCAGCTCTCGACGGCCTCCTTGATCTCTTGCGCCGAGGCCCCGTCCGGATCGATCCACGGCTCCTCCCCGAGCTTGAACACGCTCTTCAGAGCGTCGGTGCAGTGGCCGGCATGGGAGCAGATTCCCCGGTTGTCGTGAATGACGATGCCCTTGCCTTCGTAATGCTCGAGCCGGTCGGGAGTGCGCCCCTCGCCCCTGGCGCTCTGGAAGCCGTTCGTCGCGTGGGTGCCGTCGCAAAACGGCTTGTTCGCGCTGCCGCCGCACCGGCACAGAGCCTTCTTGCCACCCACCTCAACGATCGAGCCGTCGCCGTAGGAGGTCATCGTCGCGACGCCCTCAACCAGGAGCGGCCCGTTTTCGGCCGGTGTGATCTTGGGTCTATCTGACATGGGCTGCCCCCCTATCTGGATCCAGGACTGCGGGTCTTTCATCGCCGGGCGCTGCTACGTAAGGTAGCGTACCCGCCTGATCCGTGGCGCCCGGGGGCTGCGCTCCGGCGGGGCCGGGGTGGGTCGGGTTCACGTTCTCAGGGAGCGCGATCGGTGTCATCCTCGCGAGTCATGCTCGATCTTCCCCACACTCGAGCGAGGAGCGTCGCGCTCCTCGTGCTCGCCCTGTTCTTCGTCCTGGCGGGAGCGAATCACTTCGTGAATCCCGGCTTCTACGTCGCGATCGTGCCGCCCTACCTTCCGGCGCATCTCGAGCTCGTATACGTGAGCGGCTTCCTCGAGATGCTGGGTGGCGCTTCGATGCTGGTTGGGCGTGCACGCAGGGTGGGTGGCCTGGGGCTGATCCTGCTTCTCGTTGCCGTATTTCCGGCCAACGTCCACATGGCTCTGCATCCTGAGCTGTTCCCGGGTTTGTCAGCCCCTGCGCTCTATGCCCGGCTCCCGGTCCAACTTCTCTTGATCGCTTGGGTATATTGGGTGAGTCGACCAGGCTCGCGGTCGGCAGCATCCAACGTGGCCTATGAACTGTAGAGGGCACGACACCTAGGAGGATCCATGCGCAGGATTTCCCGAGCCGCGATTCCGGCCCTCGCTCTGGCCTTGCTCGCCTCTACCGCTCCGCAGGTCGAGGCTCAGGGAAGAGGAAACCGTGACCGCGAAGACACGTCCCCGGCCATCACGCTTTCGGTCGAAGTGACGACCCAGATCAGAGCGTTCTACACGTCCCGACCCGCGTCGGGCGTCGAGAGCCTCCCCCCAGGCATGCGTCGG
>JADFLD010000173.1 GCA_022564535.1 Gemmatimonadota bacterium | reverse complement strand
ACGAAGGACTTGTGATCAGGGACCCGTCGGACGTCGATGGGAACAAGAGGCTACTCCGATTCATCGCGCTCCATGAGCTCGGCCACGTCAGCACCCGCGAGTTCTTTTATCCCACGAGTGAGCACCGATGGTCCCCGGTTGGGTGGTTCGAGGAGTTCTTGGCGAGCTACTTCGCGGTGGCCTTCGCGTCCCTCGACGATGAGGGTGCCGAGTTCGTCGTCACCTTCTCGACCGAAATCATCGCGACGACCTCCCCCCCCTTCACTAACCTCGACGTAATGCACCAGGTGTTCGGACGACTGCCGCCTCCGCAGGCAGCCGCCAACTACGGTTGGTATCAGGCGGTCCTGAACCTCAAGGCAATAGAGCTCCATGAGCGGCACGGGTTTGGGTTCCTGGTCGCCCTCAGAGACGCACTTGCCTGGGACTCATTCGAGGAATGGAGTACCGATTATCTCCTCGATCGTGTCGACACCCTCGATCCCGGGTTTCGGGCCTGGGCCCATGGTATCCAAGGCGCCGATCGGCGACCGTAGTCCTCGCCCCGGTACAGGTGGCATCGCCTTATAGGATCAGAATTGCGAGACGTTAGGTGGCGGGTCGTCCTGCTGGGCGTTTTCACGCGACTACTGACTGATGCCCCAAGTCGCGCGTATCCTGGCCAAGCGACTTCGCCGGGCCTCGGAGTTGATGATCGAGCTGGAGTCCTGACACGGCCCATCCTGTTTCTACTGCGCGCCTAGGGATGAATCGCGTAGCCGAACTTGAGGAAGAGCGACCGTTGCTGCCGTAACAGGTCGACGTCTTCAGAGCCGACGTAGCCGTCGGAGTATCCCAGAAAGACGACGGTCTGAGGCGTCACCTCATACGAGAAGAGGAACTGGCTGAAGAGTTTCTCCTCGCGGGCATCGATAGGGTTCACGTAGAGGCCCGGATCACGCTCCGTGAGCCTGTACTGGACGATCGCCCGCACGAACGCACGCGTGCTGAAGTGGTAGATGACCCGTCCCTCGTAGAGGTTGGCCGTGTATACCGGCATGCCCTCCCACCGGAGCCGCTGGTGCGTGAGACCGAGTCCGAGCGATAGCGAGCGGCCCAGGTAGAGCTGGGCTCCCGGCGTCAGGACCAGGCCGAACGACTTCCGGTTGTTGCGAAAGTCGACGAAGTCGCCGACCCGGTAGCCTACAAGGAAGGTGGCGCTGCCCGATGGACGGATCTCGGCGGAACCCTCGAGACGGTTGAGATCGTGCTCGGTGTCACCGAAGAGCAGCTTCCTGCGCGACGGCGAGACGACGAACGTCGATTGCCGGGGCCCCTCGTAGGTAACACGCATGCCGATGAGCTGGTCGGTGAGCGTGCTCTCGTAGTCCTGGGTCCGCGAGAAGAGGGCGGTCGTCTGGATGCGTGTGTACCAGCCGTCGGCCGAGCCCCGGAAGATTCGCCCGAGTGTGGCGCTCCCGACGCGCGTGTCGACGCGGGGGATGAAGCCGGCGTCGGCTCGGAATTCCGGAGCCAGGTCCGTGTAGCGCGCGGTCGCGACCCAGTCGCGGCTGTTGTGAGCGAACTCGGCGAACAGAGAGGCCCCGTTGAACGTCCCGGCCGGCTGCGCGAAGTCGGTCACGATCATGTCCGGGTATTCGGTAGTCGATCGCAGGTACTGAGCGCGCACCGAATTCGATGGCGTCAGGCGATGGAACAGGTCGAGCCCGTAGACGTGGTTCCGGTATCCGGTGCCCCATCGCCCGGTGTAGAGCACCCCCGCGTTCGACGCCTCGCCGATGTCACGTCGGTACCGAACGACTGCGTTGTCCGCGGCCTGCGCCAACTGCCCCGAGCGTGACCCCTGGTTCGCAGGGAAGAGGAAGTTCGTCTCCGCGTCTCGGGCCGAGAACACTCCGATGGCGTTCGCGCCTTCTTTACCCGTAAGCTTCGCGCCCCAGTTCGGGTCGACCACCGATCGTGTGAACACCGCCTCGATGGGGGTCGCGAAGAAATCCGCGCCCTCCAGGAAGAACGTCCTCGTCTCGGGGAAGAGCAGCGCGAATCGGCGGTTCTCGGCGAGTTGCGCGACGTCTGCCTCGACCTGTGAGAAGTCTGGGTTGAGCGTGCCATTGAGGCTCAACGCCGTCGTCACCCCCCAACGCACGTCGAGTCCGATCTCGGGGTCGAGTCCGAGAGCCTTGGTCTCGGTGATGGGCTCGAGGTCTCCGTCGGGGAAGGGGTCTCGGACCTCTTGGCGTCCTGCCGTCAGCGTGGGGATCGCCTCGACGGAGCCACCGGGCTCGATGTTCTGAAAGCCCGTGATCTTGTTCGCTCCGCACAGCAGGCACGTCGTGTTGCGGTCCGTCGGCGCCGAGCGCATCCGGGTCCTCACGCTGCGCGGGTATGACCGGTCGATCACGAGCCCCCACGTCTGTGGACCGTCGGTCTGCGGAAAGCGCAGGGAGCCGAAGGGGATCCCCACCTCGACCGTGTATCCGGTATCCGTGATCTGCACCTTCGACGTCCACACGGCGTTCCATGAGAAGTCTTCGATCCCCTCGGCGCGAGCCAGGATCGCATCCATCTGGACGCCGAGGGTGTTGACCCGGAACTCGAAGCCGCGCCGCTCGTCGTTGAACGGGTCGAGCAGGAAGACGATGTGGTCGTCCTGGATCGTGCGGACCCGGTCGTCGCGCTCGGCGAGGTGGGCCCGGATCTGCTCCGGATCAGGGTCGAACGCACGACACCCGAAGTACAGCGTGGAGGTGTCGAAGAGCATGTAGCACGTCGTTTCGACCGGGGGGGGCACGTTGTCGCCGGGCAGCACCTCCCACGAGAGTGGGATCGCCTCGGCGAGGTCCCAGTCGGGCTCGTCCAGGACACCGTCGATCGCGATCGGGCCCGTGGCCGGGAAGATCGTGTAGTCGGGCGCCGGCGGGAGCACCTGCGCCTGCACCTGCCCGGCCGCGACGCCGCCCGTCAGAACGGCGAAGGTGGCGGTGGCCCGCCAGCTGGCCCTGGCACGGAGCGATGTCACCGGTACTCCTCGCGGCTCCCCGTCAGCTCCCGACTCAGCTCTCTCAGCCTGCGTCGCGACTCCATGTCGTACGCCTGGGCGTTGGCTCGCCGAGGCACGAGTTGGTTGAAGAACTGACCGCCCTCGATCTCGTCGGAGACGATGAGCTGCATGACGGCGTCCGCTCCTTCCCCGATCGTAGCGCGCGGCGTGACTCCGGCTCGGCGCACCATCCCGGTCGGCATGTACGTCGCAGGGTGCAGGGAGTTCACCAGGACGCCCGTGCCCTGAAGCTCCTCATGCAGGTCGAGGGTGTGCCCGACCTGGGCGAGCTTGCTCTGGCCATACGCCCGCCGCTGAAGTCGTTCTCGATCATCACGTCATCCCAGTCGATGGGTCGCTGCGCGAGCGAGGAGACGTTCACGATGCACGCCGGAGCACTCTCGATGATCCGAGCCTTCAGCAGGTTCGTGAGCAGGAAGGGCGCCAGGTAGTTCACCTGGAAGCGGAGCTCGTGGCCCTCCTCGCTCAAGAGCCGTTCGTCGGGCGCTGAGCCCAAACCGGCGTTGTTGACCAGCACGTCGAGTCGGCCGTAGTCGGTGAGGACCGCTTCCGCGAGGCTCCGGACCTGATCAAACGAGGCGAAGTCGGCCCGGTAGAATCGTGCCCTTCCGGGTCCGGCGTTGATCTCGTCGACGACCTCCATACCCCGGTCGTGACTTCGCCCGTGCACGATGACGTGAGCGCCACGCGCGCCCATGCGGAGCGCGACCTCTCGTCCAAGGCCGCTGGTGGAACCAGTCATGAGCACGATCTGCTGGCCCGCTGTCGGTGCCGTGCCGTCCTGGGCGTGGCTGGGATTCGCGAGCACGGCGAGGCCTGTGATGATTCCTGCACAGGCGAGAAGTCTGTGAGCAGCGCCGTTCATGGGGTCCTCGATGGTTCGACAGTGGGGAACGCCGGCGGCGAATATAGCGATCGGCTCCGCGAGCCGGGAGTGGACGGCGCCGAGCCAGGAGACGACGAGCGTCTCCGGCTGTCGCAGGTCTCATGAGGGGCGCATTGGCCTTGTATCCCCGACCGGAGGCGACACGATGGCGGCACGCAGCTCACGAGCGCATAGGACCCCCGAGGACCTCTACGGCGTCTCGGACCCGACCTCTCATGACCTGACTCGTCGCGAAGCGCTTCGCCGCGGGAGTTCCGTCGCGGCGGGCGCGGCATTCTTCCCCACCGACTTTGCGGTGCGCCTCGCACGGATCCGCCCCAAGAACTCCGGTTACCTGTCGGGACCTGAGGAGAACTGGGCGGATCTCAGCGGAGCAAGTAGCTCCCCTCGGGAACGAATCGCTTGCCCGATCTGCTCGCGAGTAGGATGTTGCCGCGCATGAGCGACGACCCCATCACCCGCCTGAACGCAGCCCTAGAAGGGCACTACAGGTAGTGAAGCCGGCCGAGGAGCTGGAGGAGGGCGGCGGGGGTGTGAACGAGCGTTTCAAACTGCTGTCCGATGAGGAGATCGACGAGCGCTTCGCCTGGTTTCAGTCGGAAGGATTCCCCTCTCAGGCTACCACTGACTTTGCAGAGGACTTGGTCAAGTTCACGCCTGGGCCCCGCGCCGAAGAGACGATCCGCCAACTGGTGGACATCTTCGAGGGCGACGCGCTGGAGGAGCTCGTGGTCAAGCACGTCGTCGGGCTGGCGATCCCAGGGCTCGATTACTGTCGATCTGGCCGAAATACAGCCCTGGTAGATGATCTCAAACGGCGCGGCATAGCATCCAGTGTAGCGAAGGGCCGTTGGACGGTGAGCTGGATAGGGGGTGAGACGCTCAAGGGTGAGAGTCTGTGTAGAATTGGCTTGCTGGCGTCTTGGTTGAAGTACATGCGTGAAAAGGGTGGCATGGACACTCCGCCGTACTAGCCTCTGCGCTTTTTGCGACATCCTCGGGCTAGTGGTTCGTTTCGTTTCTCGGTCCACCTAGCAAGCAATTGCTGCAGACGCCGAAGAGATAGTGGGTACGCTGCGCTTGTATACGGGCTGGCGGCAGAATCGCGGTCCTCGCCATGCCCGGGCATGAAGTGCGCTGGACCGTACACGAGCGACGATCGCTCTGGACGCTGACCATCTGGTAGCGCGTAGGCTCAAGACTCCGCCCTACCGACCGATACTCTGTCTAGACCGGCCGACTCGGACGCTCGAAACGAGCCCAACTATATGACAACCAACCGTTCTTAAAGCGCTTTGTTCTCGACCCCAACATCGCCGGTCAGACCCCGGCTCCTCACGGAGCCGGGGTCTTTGTCGTGTGCGCCAGGCATGGCGCGGTCCGCCGACAGGCGGACAGTGAACCGTGAGGCGAAAGCCGAGCGGGAAGTGACTTGGGGGTGAGAGTCCCCTGGGGCCCCTGGTGGCTGGGAAACCCTAGGGGGAGGTGACTG
>JADFLD010000172.1 GCA_022564535.1 Gemmatimonadota bacterium | reverse complement strand
GTCATGGGTGGCGCGTCGTGGATTTCACGGATGCGCTCACACGAGCCAGATCAGGACGCGGCACCGACAAGCGCCTCGATTTCCGATGCCTTCGTCGGTAACGCCGAGGTCAGCACCTCGCACCCCGACGCGGTAACGGCGACGTCGTCCTCGACTCGGATCCCGATGCCGGAGTACCGTTCCGCTCCACCTTCGCTGAGTTCGGATCGGAAGTACAGACCGGGTTCGATCGTGAAGACCATGCCTGATTTCAACTCACACGCCTCACCACCGCGCGCGTAGTCGCCTGGATCGTGGACATCGAGCCCTAGCCAGTGCGACGTCTGGTGCGGGAAGAACACCTTGTGCGCGTCGGCCGAAATCAGGTCCTCGACGCCGCCTTCGAGAACGTCGAGGTCCACGAGTCCTTGCACGAGCACGCGCGTAACCGAGTCGTGCACGGAAGCGATCGTCCGACCGGGCCGAACAGCCTCGACACCGGCGTGCAAGGCCGCTTCTACGACTGCATACACGTCTCGTTGCTTCGAGGTGAATGCGCCCGAGGCGGGATAAGTACGGGTGATGTCTCCATGGTACATGCCGAACTCAGCCCCCGCGTCGACCAGGACGAGCGCATCCGCTCCGACGACCGCAGCGTTCTCCACGTAGTGCAGCACGCACCCGTTCGGCCCACTTCCGACGATGGTTCCAAAGCCCGTCCCACGCGCGCCGGACGCCCGGAACGCACTGTCCACCGCCGCTTCGATGACCCATTCGCCTACGCCGGGCGCCACCGCCGACGCGCCGGTCCGGTGGCCCTGAACCGTTATCTCGCACGCCCTCCGTATCAAGGCGAGCTCGTGCTCGTCCTTGATCGATCGGAGTTCATCGATGACCTCACCCGGATCGACGACCCCTCTCGGGCCGGACCCGGTTCGTGGGCCCCGACTCCGAGCCCGCACGAGCGCGCCCGACACGACCCTTTCCACGAGACCCCCGGAGCGCGACCGGAAGTGGATTCGGTCCGCCTTGGCGAGGAATTCCTCGAGCCGGGTCTCCAGGTCTGAGAGCCCGAAGCACTCGTCGGCGCCATGCCTCTCGCCCGCAACTTCAGGACCCATCCTAGGGCCCGCCCACAACTCCGCTTCCGCGTCCTTATCGCGCACGAAAACGATGAGCTTGGGGTCGTGGCCCCCGACGAGGACGGCGACCGACTCAGGCTCCGTCAAGCCAGTCAGGTAGTAGAGCTCGCGGTCGGGACAATAGGCACGCTCGGTGTCCCGGGAGGAGTACTGAATCGGCGCGGCCGGTAACACCATCACGCCGTCGCCGAGCGCCTCGTACGCGGCCTTCCGGCGGCCCTCGAACGTGGCCGCAGGAATGGTGGGGACCGGGTTGGATGTCATGACGGGCAAGCTAGCGAGAGACGCGGGGCGAAGGGATAGGCGGCACCAACGTCCGGAGCTATGATTTGCCGGCCGCTTTCGGCATGCCGTCCGATACCATTCGAGGATGACTTCGTGATTCGACCGCTCCACGCCCTATTCGCTGTAGGCACGATCCTCTTCGCCACCGGCCCGAGCACCGTGGCTGCCATGCGACAGGAGCCCGACTCGGTCGTCCGTATCGAGCCGATCCTGGTACGGGTCCTCGGCAGCACCATCGGCACGCGGGGCGCGGCCCCGATCTCGGTCCTCGCAGGCCCGGAACTGACGCGAGGGACCGCGGGAGCCTTCATCGAGGAAGCTCTCCGGGCCGTCCCCGGCCTCCAAGTCCACAACCGCTTCAACTTTGCGGTAGGAGAGCGCATCGCGATCCGTGGTTTCGGGGCCCGCTCGCAGTTCGGGGTGCGCGGCATACGTGTGCTGGTGGACGGAATCCCGGCCACGTTGCCCGACGGCCAGGCGACGCTCGACCACCTGGATCTCGGGGGGCTCGGGCGGGTCGAAATTCTGAGGGGCCCCAACGCCGCTCTCTACGGGAACGCGGCGGGTGGTGTCCTGCACTTTCGGACCGTAGACCCCGCACTCGTTCCCGCGTCGATCGGGATCCGCTCCACCTCCGGTACGCACGGCCTGTGGACCCTGCAGGGCACCGCGACGGGTACGACTGGCACGGCGGGGTATCGCGTCGGCTTCTCTCGGACGGAGTTCGACGGCTTCCGCCGCGACCCGATCGCCGATGACGACTCTTTTTACGGCTCGGCCGTTCGCTCGGTTCTGAACGGCACGCTCACCGTGCCGCTGGGCGAGGGCACTCTGCGCATCGTGGCCAACGGAATGGACCTCGACGCTGAGAATCCCGGATCGCTGAACGAGGCGGTCTTGGGAGAGGCCAACCGGGCCGCCCACACGTTCAATGTGATCAGCGGTACGAGAAAGGACGCCCGCCAGGGACAACTCGGCGCTTCGTGGTCTGGCTTTCTGGGGGAAACCAGCGCGGAATTCGCGCTCTGGGGTATCCGTCGAGAGCTCTTCAATCCGATCCCCGGCCGGGTTATCGACCTCAAGCGGAACGCGGGTGGACTGCGGACGCTCTTTCAACGGACGAGGCAACTGGAGGGTGCCGTTCTCAGTCTCGGGGCGGGGTTCGAAGCAGAACTGCAGAGCGACGACCGCAAGAACTTCGGCAACAGCGGGGGTGAGGCCACGGACCTGAGGCTCGATCAGCAAGAGTCGGTACGGGGTACCGGTGTCTTCGTTCAGGGACGCCTCGACATCGGCTCTGCCCTCTCGTTCCTCGCGGGGCTTCGCTACGACAACATCAGATTTTCCGTCGAGGACGACTACTTGGTCGACGGCAACCCCGACGATTCCGGTGAGCGCACCATGGATGCGGTCAGTCCATCGGTTGGAATGGTAGTAGCCGCCAGCGACGACATCGAGATCTTCGGTAGCATCGCGAGCTCCTTCGAGACGCCGACGACCACGGAGCTCGCGAACCAGCCGAGTGGAGCCGGCGGCTTCAACCCGGCGCTCGAGCCTCAGACCGGCTTCACCGTCGAGGGTGGCGCGCGGGCCACGGTAGCCGACCGATGGGGCATCGAACTCTCCATCTTCCGTACGATACTGAACCAGAGCCTCGTACCCTTCGAGGTCCCGTCCGACCCGGGGCGCACATACTACCGAAACGCTGGCGAGGCACGTCACACGGGCTGGGAACTCTCCCTCGACGGAAGCGTAGCGCCAGGCCTCTCCATTCGTGTCGCATACACGGACATCGACGCCGAGTTCGTCACCTTCCAGACCGACACGGAGGACTACTCTGGCAACAAGGTTCCAGGCCTGGCGCCACGACGCTTCGACGGGCTCGTCATCTTCGACCGTGGTGCCGGATTCTTCGAGATTCGCACGTTATGGCAGGATAAAGTTCCAGTCGACGATGGGGGGCAATTCTTCTCACCCTCGTATCTCCTGGCGGAAGTCCGAGTCGGATTGGACGAACTCACCGTCGGACGAATCGAAGTCGCTCCATTCATCGCTGTGGCAAACATCTTCGACACGACGTACAACGCGTCCGTGGTCCCCAACGCCTTCGGCGGCCGTTACTTCGAGCCCGGTCCTGCCCGTACCTATCGCGTGGGTCTCGGAGTCACCTGGGGGCGATAGCCGGCGAGACACCCGCGCGGATGCTCGATCAGTGCCAGCGCGTTGACCACGGCGCGCTCGCCCGTCACGTCGGATGGCCGGCTCACCGCGACGCCGCCCAGAACCATGACAGAGGAACCGCCGCCGTCGAGGTTGAGCGCCTCGGACGCGCCCATGGCCTCGAACAGTGCTGCAAACTCCGGCAGCGTCATTCCGGCCGAGTGCGGTGTTTGACGACCGTCCACCACGACGACCCATGCGTGCCCACGCGCGGGATCGTAGCCGATCCCCGTTCGGGGGTGGCGGAGCGCTGCGAAGGAAGGCCGTGCCGATATCTCCAGATCGCCCACACGCGTGCCCTGATCGATGAGATCGGGGAAGCCGCCGACCGCCTCCGTGAGACCGTCCCCCCCGGTTCGGTCGACGGGCCACCTCAACCGGGTCGCGTCGTCGGTGACGCCGGCGATTCCGATCCACGGCTCACTTCCAAGGCGCCACGCGAAAGTCGGCCTGGCCCTGGCCGCGACGACGCGCCCATCGACGATTTCCGTGCCCACCGTCGTCCCCTCCGCGGTGAAGAAGTCGGCATTGACCGCGACGAGGACCCGATCCGCCGACCTCCTGACCATGCTCGTGACCCTCTCGTGTCCCTGCCCTCCGCTCTCACGCGGCTCGGCCTGCAGGACGCCAAACTCCAGATCGCACTGACCTGAAAGGTCGGCTCGAACTACGTGCACAGCCCAGGGTCCCCTATCCGACCACAGATACCAGTAGACGACGCCGGGGCGGATCTCGATCTGCCGGACCGTATCGGGCAACAGGTAAGCAAGAACCTCCTGGGGCAGCTCCTGTGCGAGCGCCGCCGAGGCGTCCGGGGTCGAGCATGCAGCACCCGAGATCGCGATCGTAACGCACAGCGCCGACCGGAATACGTGGACCCACCGGGGGGCCCTACCTATACTCCGGCGGTTCACGAAGGCACGCCGCTCCGAATCGTCCCAACCCCGCTCACGAACGGCCCCCAGGCATCTCCTTGAAGAGTCTCCCACCCCTCTTGGCTGTCCTGATTCTTCTCGGTCAGCCGGTTCCAGGTACCGCTCAGGGCTCCGGAGCCGGTGACGGCGTACGGGTCGGCATCTCGTTCGGCGGCGTCAGCACGGTGGGACTGACGCTCGAGTTCTACCGCGACGCGCGCAGTTTGGACCTCACGCTCGGGACGTGGTCGTTCCGTGATGTGAGCGTCTCGGCAGTCGTGAAACAATACTTCGGCGGGAGGGCCGCGCGGCCCTTCGTCGGCGCTGGACTTTGGGTTGTCGCGGCGGCCCCCGGCGACGACCGTACCGGCTGGGCACTCGTCCTGCGCGCGCCGGTCGGCGTCGACTGGGCAGTCGCCGACTCCCACGCGTTGGGCGCCGTCATCAACATAAACCGCGGCCTCTGGGTGCGACGGGCGAACCCGGATGACGACGTGCCCATGAACAAGCGACTGGTCCCACTCCCCGAGCTGTATTACCGCCTCGGCAGGTAACGACGACTCAGCCCACCGCGCCCCGGACGGCAGGCTTACTACTCGCCGGTCGGCTCGTCCCAGCTCTCCGACCAAAACCGCTCCTCCTCGTCGTCGATGTCATCCAGATCGAGCGGCTCGTCTTCCTCGATGAAGACCACTCCCGTCTCGAGAATCTGCTCGATTACGTGGTCATCGACGACAGGGGTCTCCGACGCGACCGCACCCCTGCGCCGTACGTGGATCGAAACCCCGGCGGCAACCAGCAGCGCAACGGCGAACACGAACCAGATGAGCGTGAGCATCTCGGATCGATCAGTCGATTGGGGTCATGCCAGCGTACTTCAGTCCGCTTCCGGTGTTGAAGAGGACCACTTCGTCATCC
>JADFLD010000171.1 GCA_022564535.1 Gemmatimonadota bacterium | reverse complement strand
GAAAGCGTGCCGCGATGCGTCGTATACGTGACCGTGTCCATGACCTGGGTGTCGTTCGGGCGCCCGCGCGCGCGTCCCCGTCCTCTCCCCTGCGCGCCGGGGCTCGTATTCCTCTGCACCACGGTCTCGCGATGATCGGTATCCACGTCCTCCTCGAGGACCTCGATCGAAGTCAAGCGTATCATGACCCCGAGGTCGGCGCCGATCAGGTCGACCGCACGGCCCACGATGAGCGGGGACTGGGTGAGTCGCCCACGGAGGAGCCCTCGCAGCTCCGTGCGCAGGATGAGGGGATCGGCGATCTCGACGAAGAGGGGCGGCCGGTTCCAGTGGTCGAGCCCGAGGTCGTCGTCGAGTCGAATTTCGAATTCACCACCGAGGAATTCCCGCACGCCGGGATCCGCCATGACCGGTATGATGGCGAGGACCACGGTACCCTCGGCGAGCGCGCGGTCCTGCAGGTCACGCGCCGCCAGGACCGTCTCGCGTGAGGGCGATGACCGGATCTCGACGGCTTCCTCCGCCAATCCGAATGCGAATCGGGGACGCCCATCCTCGAGCTCGACCTGAGCCCACTGAAGGATGACTCGGGTCTCGGCGTCGTACGACTCCTCCACCTGGTCTCGGGAGGGCAGGTAGTCCCCGCGCGCGCCGACGTAGAATCTACGAGCCTCCTCCCAGCGGCCGTCTTCCGTAGCCTCGTCACCTCTCACCATCTGCCAGTTGATCGCGGTGTCGAAAATGGCGCGGCGGATCACCGAGTAGTCCGAGGGGAGCGCGAGTCGGAGGCCAACTTCCCGGATGCGGGCGAGCATCCGGTCGATTCGCCGGTACTGTGACGCGCCCTGGACCGGATCTCCACGGCGCTCCATGTCGTCTGCCTCGTCCATCGCCGTCATGACCGCGCTGTCACCGGCTGAGAGGAGTCGATCCTGTGCCTCGACCAGGTCGCGATCCTTTTCCACCGCGTCCGCATAGCGGTACACGGCCTCGAAAAATCGACCCTGCGATTGAAGCGTTATCCCCTCGTTGAGTCGGTCGGTCGCCGAGGCGCACGCCGACAGCAGGACGAGCGGCAAAAGCAGAGCCAGGCAGGTACGCGCGGAGGCCATGATCGGTCCCTTGTATTGGGTCGGACTCAACGCCAAACAAGGTAGTCCCCGCGGCGCCCCGCGTCAGGCCGCCTCTTGTTGAGACCGGAGCCCCCAGTCAGCTTGGCAGCCCACGCTGAAGAATCGGAGGTTGCATTGGATCACGCTCGGTGGACGCGCGCGGTTGCGCTCATTGCCGGACTCACGGCCTGCGGCGCTCCCCTCGCTGCTCAGACGTTGTTTGGCGGGTATCGTGCCACGCGCATGGGTGGCAACTACATGTACAACTTCTACCTGCCACCGGCGCCCAGCTCCACCCCGTGGTATCCGACCTGGTCGCCGGACGGCGAGAACATCGCGGTCGCGATGCAGGGCTCGATCTGGAGCGTCAACGTCGAGTCTCGGCTCGCGATCGAGCTCGTGGCCGGCCCGAAATATTACTCCTCGCCGAACTACTCGCCCGACGGGAACTGGCTGATCTATACAGCCGACGATCACGGCGCTTCGATCCAACTCGAGGTGCTCGATCTGAGAACAGGCCGCACCCACGCGCTGACGAACGACGACGAGGTCTACGCGGACCCGGTGTTCAGTCCGGACGGAAGTCGAGTCGCCTTCGTCTCCACTCAGCCCACCGGCTACTTCAACGTCTACCTCCGCGGATTCGCCGAAGGCACGTGGACCGGCGACGCCGAAGCGGTGACGCATGACAACGACTACGGCTCGAACCGGTTGTACTTCGGCTCTCACGACATCCACATCACGCCCGCGTGGTTTCCCAACGGGACCGAGCTCCTCCTTGTCTCGAACCGGGACGTCCCACTCGGAAGCGGAAACGTCTTCCGCGTACCGGCGAGGGCGGACGGCTTCGCGGACCGCGTTCCTGTGCTCGTGGAGCAGACGCTCTATCGCACCCAACCGGACGTCTCGATCGACGGCAAGCGGTTCGTTTTTTCCTCCACCCGCGCGTCCGCGGACCAGTACAACAACTTGTACGTACAGCCGACCGAGGGCGGCGAGCCGTACAAGATGACCTTCTTCGACCACGACGCCTTCCACCCGCGCTGGTCACCCGACGGGGAGTGGATCGCCTACATCGACAACAGGGATGGGCTGCCGCAACTGAAGCTGCTCGAGACCTACGGTGGCGGGATCATCGACCTCGATATCACCCGCCGACGCTGGCTCAACCCAATGGGTACGCTGAGGGTTCGCACGGTCGGCCCCGACGGCGAAACGACCGGGAGCCGCATGCACCTGACCGCCTCGGATGGGAAGTTCTACGCCCCGACGGACCAGTACGCCCGCATTCAACAGCGAGGACGGACGTGGGCATTCCACCACGCGGGCACCTTCGAGGTAGACCTCCCCCCGGGGGATGTCTCGCTTGTCGCAGTGAAGGGCTTCGAACACGTGCCGGTCGAGCGCACCGTCGAGATCCGAGTCGGCGAGGTGACCGAGATCACCTTCCAGCTGGACGCCCTTCGCGACATGGAAGCACGCGGGTGGTACAGCGGATCGACACACGTGCACGCCAACTACGGGGGCAACCTGCACAACACGCTCGAGAACCTGATGTTCATGTCCGAAGCCGAGGACCAGGACATCGTCATGGAGCAGATCGCGAACAAGGACAACCGAATCCTGGACTATCACTACTTCATCCCCGGCGGAGAGGCACACCCGCTGTCTACCGACCGTCGGGTTCTGGTCGTCGGTCAGGAGTACCGCCCTCCGTTCTACGGTCACGTCTTCATGTTCGGCATGCGGGAGCACCTGATTTCGCCCTTCACGACCGGGTACGAGGGCACGGGAATCGAGAGCCTCTATCCCTCGAACACCGACATGTTCAGGAAGGCGAGGGCTCAGGGGGCCTACACGGGATACGTCCACTCGCAGTGGAACGGGGACCCGCTCGAAGGCAACCTCGGTGGCGCGAAGGGCTTCATGGTCGATGTCGCGCTCATGACGACCGACGCCGTCGAATGGGCTGGCTCACAGACCGGCTTCGCTCCGGTCTACGCCGTGTGGAACAACGGGCTGCGGGTCACGCTCGTTGGGGGAGAGGACTCCATCAGCGACCTGCACACCACGGCCTTCGTGGGCTCTGCTCGGACCTATGTGAAAATCCCGGACGGCGACTTCACGATGCACACGTGGCTCGAAGGCATGCGGAACGGCCACGCCTTCATGTCCACAGGGCCACTCGTGGACTTCGAGGTGAACGGACGGATACCCGGCGAGACCATCGACATCTCGAGCGGCGGCGAGGTCATCGTCTCCGTCGACGTAGCGTCGATCACGCCCCTCGAGCGCGCCGAGCTCGTGTTCAACGGCGAAGTCATCGCGTCGATCCCCTTCACGGGCGATCGCACGACACTCTCCTTCGAGCGTTCTCTGCGTCCGCGTGAGTCCGGCTGGTATCACGTCCGCGTGAACGGCGCGCAGGGAGAGGCCTTCCCGATGGACGTTTCCTGGGTACAGGCCGCGACGAACCCCGTGTGGGTGATCGTCGATGGTGCTCCCGTACGCTCAGCCGAGTCCGCGGACTACTCCCTTGCGTGGATCGACAAGCTTCAGACGATGGCCGAGGCGTGGCCAGGCTGGCGCTCGCAAGATGAAGAGGACCACGTCTACGCGCAGTTCGAGGAAGCCCGCGAGGTCTATCGGACCCTCAAGGCGGAGGCCGAAGCACGCTGAAGAGTCAGCCCAGCAACATCCCCGCCAAGAAGTTCATCACCGCGAACGCGACGCTGCCCCATACGGCGGAACGGAAATTCTTGACCTCGAACCCATCGACGAATGCCGCAGCCAGCATCAACATCAGCGCGTTGATGACGAATACGAACAAGCCGAAGGTGATGAAAGTGATCGGCAAAGTCAGAAGGATGAGCACCTTCTTTATCGAGGCGTTGGCTATGCCCAGAACGATCGCCCCGAAGATGGCCGCCTTACCGTCGCGGACCTCGATTCCATCGACCAGTCGGCCGACCAGGAACAGCAGCACCCCGTTGAACAGAATATGGATCAAGAAATCCATCGCTTCTCACCCCCGCATCGTGGTTCCCGTGCCCCGACGCTCAACGCGCCGAAACGAAGTCTTCTCTCTACTCTGACGGGGAAAGCGGGCAAATCGTTTCCTCGGGCTCGAGATCGCCCCTGCCGAGGCCCTAGTCTCGCGCCCGATAACGCTCCCACAGGGCCCGATGTTTGTTCTCGAGGCTCGATACTTGGCCACGGATGATCACGAAGAGCATCTGCGTACGAATCTGTAACGGGTCGCCGTCAGTGACGATGAGATTCGCGAGCTTGCCCTCCTCGATCGTCCCGACCTCGTCTCCCAAGCCCAGGATCTCCGCCGGATAACGAGTGATCGCCTTGAAGGCTTCCTCCGGAGACAAGCCATAAGCGACCGCGTTCGCCGCCTCGTAGGGCAACGTCCGCGACGGGGGATTCGGACCGGACGAACCCCACGCGGTCATCGCGTAACGAACACCCGCCCGCTGGAGCGTCGCCGCCGCGCCAAACGTCTGGTGATACGGATCGTCGTCGCCGTTCGGCATGTTCTGAGTCGCCCGCATGAGCACCGGCACGTCGTGCTCGGCGAGCACGTTCGCGACCTCCGCGGCGTCACGGCCACTCACGATGACGATCTCGACGTCCTCCTCCCCGGCGAAAGTCACGGCGTCACGAATCTCCCGGGCCCCATCGGCGAGTATCAGAAGCGGCAGGTCGCCGGCGGTAACCGCCGCGAGTGCCTCCAGCCGCAGATCCCGCGACGGCACGTTCGCCCCCTCCATGGCGTGCGCGTAGCGGCGCGCCTCCGCCAGCCACGAGCGGATCCGCTCCACCGACTCGTCGTACGACTCCATGGCGCGAGCGAACGGCTGTCTCGGCCCGAAGCAACCGAACGGACCGCACTGTTGCGTGGAGAGCGCCGGCCACGAGACCACCATGCCGACAGAAGGCCGGATCATCATCTCTTCGACCGTCCAACCGTCCAGGCTGATGACGGTCGCCTGACCGCCGATGCCGCCGGCCCGCGCCGACGGCGCGGCCACGACGTGCGTGATCCCGTTGGCTCGAGTGACTGGAATCCGCTCGGACGCCGGATGCACCGCGGTCGCGGCGACCAGGTGCGGGTTGAAGTCTCCGACCTCCGCGTGATCGTTCGTCACCTGGACGGAGTTGATCTCCTGGAGTCCCACCCTGCTGAAGGCGTTGAACATGCCGGGATACACGTGAAGGCCCGTGGCGTCGATCACCTCGGCTCCCGCCGGGGCGGTCAAGCCAGCCCCCACCGCGGTGATTCTCCCCCCCTCCATCACAACGGTCCCGTTCTCGATGGCGTCGCCCACCAACGTGTGGACCGTTCCG
>JADFLD010000170.1 GCA_022564535.1 Gemmatimonadota bacterium | reverse complement strand
CCCGGAGCGCGTTTTTACCTCCACGAATGCCAAGATGCCCTCCTTGCGCGCGATCAGGTCCACCTCTCTACGGCCGAGGCGGTAGTTGCGTTCGAGAATCGTCCATCCGCGGCGCTCCAGTCGCGCACCCGCGAGGCGCTCGCCCCAAGCCCCGAGCTCGTGGGGGGGGTAGGAGGAGGTTCGGGTCGACATGTTCCAAAATGGGGCGCTCCGGTGGGCCGAGCCATACGGGAATGGGCCCCTGTGAGCGGAGCCGGCTCGTTGACCCGCTGACGGGGCCCAGATAGCTTTTGAAGTGCCCCAGGTCCGCAGGGCGAAAGCTCACGAATCCCGTCAGGACCCCGCAGGTAGCAGCGGTAAGTGCGGTGATCGTCGCTGCGGGTTGCCTGGGGCATTTCTATTCGTGTTTTACCTTAGACGAATGCACCTTACCCGTTGAGCCACACAGCATTAGCGAGAAAGTACCGGCCCCGATCCTTCGCGGACGTCGCGACCCAGGAGCACGTTTCGGAGACGCTTCGGCGCGCGGTCGCGACGGACTGCGTCGGTCACGCCTATCTGTTTTGCGGCCCCCGCGGCGTCGGGAAGACGACCCTCGCGCGCGTCCTCGCGATGGCGCTCAACTGTCCGGACCGCAGCGACGACGGAGAGCCGTGCGGCACGTGTGACAGCTGCGAGAGAATCTGGGGCGGTCACACGGCGTTGGACGTGGTCGAGATCGATGCCGCCTCCAACAGGGGCGTGGAGGACGCCCGCAACCTGCGTGAGAGAGCGATGTATGCCCCGTCCGGCGAGGGCCGGAGCAAGGTGTACATCGTCGATGAGGCCCACATGCTCACGCGTGAGGCGTGGAACGCACTCCTGAAGATCCTCGAGGAGCCGCCTCCGCGGGTGATTTTCATCTTCGCGACCACGGAACCCCACAAGATCCAGCAGCTGGCGGCCCCGATTCTTTCGCGCTGCCAGCGATTCGATTTTCACCGGATCGGCGTGTCGGACATC
The DNA here is from genome assembly GCA_022564535.1 of Gemmatimonadota bacterium. Next base: position 4,479 of record JADFLD010000170.1, on the reverse strand, counting down.
GTAGCGCGCCTCTCGAAGATCCTGACGCAGGAAGACGCGACCGCTACGGAGGACGCACTGCATGTGATCGCCCGCAAGGCGGATGGCGGGATGCGGGATGCGCTGTCCTTGCTCGATCAGGTCATCGCGCTCACGGGCGGCGAGGTCGACGTCGAGTCGGTTCGTCGCGTTCTCGGGCTGGTTGAAGAGGAGCGTTACGTCGAGGTCCTCGACATCCTGATTGAAAGCCGACACGAGCGCGTCTTCGGATTCATTCAGTCGCTCGTCGACGAGGGCTATGATCTGGTCGAGTTCCATCATGGATTGTTGGACGTCTTTCGCATTCTGTTGAGGCTCAGGCTGTCTCCGGACGCCGACGTCGACGTCCAGGATGACGTTCGTGCCCAGTTCGCCGAGCGCGCGGCCGTGTTCTCGCCCGGGGATCTCCTACGAATGCTCTCCGCGGCGGCGGACCTCGAAAGCCAGGGCAGCTTGAGGCGTAGCCCGAATCCCCGCTTGCCGATCGAGATGCTTCTGCTCCGTCTGAGCTTTCTGGACCGCACGGTAGCATTCGAGGAGTTGATCTCGGCGCTTGGCGGGGCTCCGTCGGCTGGCGGTGGCTCTGCGGACGGGGGGGCGGGTTCGGACGGTTCCGGATCGGTTGCAGGAGGGGTGGACGTTCCGGGCTCGACCCCATCTCCGGGGCTTCGGTCTTCGCGAGAGGCATCCGAGACCGCGGGCGGCCGATCTGTCGAACTGGCTTCTCAGCCCGGCGGGAACGTCGTGGCCGGAGCCAATGGCGTCGCGGATGCATCGCCGGGCCCGGACATCACCCCGACGCCCGACGTGGAAGCGGCTTGGCGACGTTGGCTCGACGCAGGCAAGGACATTCCGAAAGGCCTTTCCGCGTTCCTCCGCTCCGCTCACGTCGTGGAGGGGAGCGACGGAAGTGTAGTGGTCCGCTCCCTCCCGGGGCCGGCGATGGAACGACTCTCGACACCAGGCGTCATGAAGCAGATTGCGGATGGGCTCGCCCCTCACCTGGGCCGCCGGCCGGAGCTTCGGCTGGAGGCTCCTGAGGCGACGGGGGCTGGCGCGGCCAGAGTCACGCAAGAGGAGGTCCACGCGGACACGCTGAAGGCACTGTATCGCCAGGAACCCCGCCTTGAGCGAGCGGTAGAAGAACTCGATCTCGAGTTGATGGATTGAGCTCATGCCACGCGAATCCGCGGCCCCAACCTCCTTCTAAATGACCGATCTCTCCCAGCTCATGCAGTTGAGTCAACAACTGCAGGCCAAGATGACGCAGCTTCAGGAGTCACTGGAGTCCAAGAGGATCACCGCCTCATCGGGGGGTGGGATGGTCACCGTGACGGTGGACGGCAAGGGACACGCGAAGCAGGTGCAGATCGATCCGACGTGCGTCGATGCGCGTGACGTAGAGATGCTGGAGGACTTGGTTTTGGCGGCGATCAGCGAGGCGCAGGGCAAGGCTCAGGGTGAGTACGAGCAGGAGATGAAGAAGGCCACGGGCGGCCTTCCGATGAACATTCCGGGTTTGCCCAAGCTCTTCTGAGGGCGCGGAGCTTTCATGTCCGCGATCGAGCGGCTCACGGACGAGTTCTCTCGCCTTCCCGGAATCGGATCCAAGACCGCGCTCAGACTCGTACACCACCTCCTGAAGGCGTCCAAGGACCAGACGCGTCGTTTGGCCGGCGCCCTCGTCGATTTGGCCGACAAGATCAGGGAGTGCGAGGCGTGCGGCAATTTTTCGGAGCACGAGCTCTGTGATATCTGCACCAACCCGAGACGTGACCAGACGATCTTGTGCGTGGTCGAAGAAGCGTACGAGGTGGGGGCGATCGAGCGCTCCGGACAGTACCGAGGCCTGTTCCACGTCTTGGGCGGGCGACTCTCGCCACTCGACGGGATTGGCCCCGAGGAGTTGAATGTCGCTACACTTCTTCGTCGGATCGATCAGTCCGCGGGAGAGATCGAGGAAGTAATCGTGGCGACGAACGCCAGTGTGGAGGGCGAGGCGACGTCGGTTTTCCTGGAGCAGGAGATTCGACCGCTCGGGCCGCGGGTGACGCGGCTCGCGCGTGGGATTCCGGTGGGAAGTGATCTCGAATACGTTGACGGTACGACCATCGCGCAGGCATTGGCCGGGCGCCGAGAAATCTGAAGATGGACAAGAAGCTTAGGACAGCAGGGCTGACAGTACTCGCGGCTGCGACTGCCGGTGCGTTGGCGGCGGTGATCATCCGAGGTCAGATCAGCCGACATCGGCGCGATCTGTTCAGCCCACGAGCGTTCAGGCGGCTGGCCGCGCTGGGCCACATCAGTGGTGAAGCGGCCTCCATCGACTTGATCAGGTTGCTGCGAGACTTCGTCTCGTGGGAGCCGCGGAAGATGCTCAGAGAGAGGGCTCGAGCGATCGTTGATCGCATGCAGGAGGATGTGGACCGAGTGGGGATCACGGCACAGTCCGAGACCGCTTGACGCCGATAGCCTTGCCACTCGCGCCTAGCGTGCCGAGTTTATGGTCCGTCGCCCGATTTCGGTCGACAGGGGGCGTGTGCGATGGCCTGCTTCCACGCCTCTTTCTTATGGCACATAGGGGAGAGCCCGTGGCTCCGCGAATCACCCATCTGGGGAGGTAGCGTCGATCCATGTCGATGATCAACTACGCCTCGCGCGAGATCAACTGTAAGATCGTGTATTACGGAACGGGACTCGGTGGGAAGACCACGAACCTCGAATACATCTATTCCCGGGTGAATCCCGATACCAAGGGGAAGATGATCTCGCTGGCGACGGAGACGGAGCGCACGCTCTTCTTCGATTTCCTTCCCATCGACCTCGGTGAGGTGCGGGGCTTCAAGACACGCTTCCATCTGTACACCGTGCCCGGCCAGGTGTACTACAACGCCAGTCGACGTCTCATCCTCAAGGGTGTCGACGGGCTCATCTTTGTGGCCGACTCCCAGGAGTCTCGCGCTGAGGCTAACATCGAGTCGATGCACAATCTCTACGAGAACCTCGAGGTGTACGGCTACGATCTACAGACGATTCCCTTCGCGATCCAGTACAACAAGCGCGACATGCCGAACATCCTTTCGCCCGAGGATTTGCGGGCGCAGATCAACCCCATGGGCGTGCCGGACTTCGAGGGTGTGGCGATCGACGGTTCGGGAGTCTTCGAGACACTTTCATGTGTGAGCAAGCTGGTCGTCGAAACGCTCGCCTGAGCGAGCGGCGTTCAGTTCCGTGAGCAGGGGCCGCCTGAACCTCCCCAACGTGATCACGATCGCACGTATCAGCGTGTGTCCGTTGATCTTCTGGCTCGCCGTATCACCCTCGGTGGCGGCGCGATTCGGGGCGTTCGCGCTCTTCGTGGTCGCCGCCGTGTCCGACGCGTGGGACGGGTATTTGGCGAGGCGGTACGACTTGATCACCGACATGGGCAAGCTGCTCGATCCCGTGGCCGACAAATTGCTCCTCGCGGCGACCATGATACCGGTCTACTTGATTTCGCATCGCGGCGGGGTGTTGGACCCCGTCCCCTGGTGGGGTCCGCTGCCGACGTGGGTCCTCATCGTGATCTTCGGGCGCGAAATCTTCATGACGGCGTTTCGGAGCTACGCCGTGAAGCAGGGTGTAGTGATCTCCGCCGGCGCCGCGGGGAAGTGGAAAGTCGTCTTTCAGATGGTCTTCATCGGAGCCGTGTTCCTCTGGTACCCCCTGGTGGAGATCGCCGATATGAGGGACTGGTCCAGTGGGATCTGGGTGTTGGGAGCACAGTTCGTTCGGGCCGTAGTAGGTATCACGTTGATCGGGGCGATCGTGCTGACCGTGTATTCGATGCTGGACTACCTCTGGTCCTACCGTACGCTGGTAGGTATCCGCGACTAGATTCCGGCCGTTCGTGTCAGCCGCCTTCGCCGTGACTTCCGCGATCGTGTCCGTCGGCAACGAGTTGCTCCTGGGTCAGACGGTCGATACCAACGCGGCGTGGCTTGCACGGGCCCTTGCCGGGCGCGGTATCCCTGTCGTGCGCCGCTTTACCGTCGGAGACGTGGAGGCGGATATCCAGGAGGCGGTCGCAGCCGCCATGGCCGTCGCGCCCGCGCTGGCCGACAGATGCAAACACTCGGTCTGGTCGGGACATTCGGCGCGCATCGGGCACGAGTCGCAGATATCACCCGGTGCCTTCAGCCAGATCCGGGCCAACGCCATACCCGGCAACGCGAACAGCGCGTCGACGATCGTGCGTAACGTTTCCGAGAGGGAGCCGGCTCCCGCGACCGATAACGCAATCTGTTGCAGGCGTTGCGGGTCCACGTTCGACGAAGCTAGCACAGGCTACAACTCGAGAACGACGCGGCTCGGCTCGTCCGTCTTTGCTGGAACCGCGCAGCAGATCAGCGCGTGGCCTTCGGGGATCGGCGCTTGCGGCTGGGTAGCGTAGGTGACCTCCCCAGAGCAAACCCGGACCGC
>JADFLD010000169.1 GCA_022564535.1 Gemmatimonadota bacterium | reverse complement strand
CCAAGCTTGAGCAGCTCCTGATTCGCGTGTTGATGCGCGCCGTCCAAGAGCTGCTCCGATGCTTGGCGGAGCTCCCTGAGGATGCGCCCGAACGCGAACGCGCCAAGGACGAGCTCAAGCTTTCCTTCGCCCCCATCTGGAGGAGGGTGCCCTACCTCGCCCTCCCTCACGTGCGCAGACGATGGCTTGAGCTGGAACGACCATCGCGTTCTTTCGCCCGGAGAGGATCTGTACCGACTCACGCCCACACTCGTTGCCTCAGGAATTCACGGGATTACCCTCATCCCGGGCGCCGAGGAAAGTGAAATGTCTCGCTTCCTCCAGCTCATCGACCGAAAATGTCGCCTGGACGAGGACGGAGATCAGGACTTGGTTCTCATGCTCTTTCGGGCCGACCTCCACCACATCAGCTACACCGTGGCGCCCGTGCTCGATTCGCCCGTCAAGTCGGTCGACGATGGGATCCTCCGGAGAATCAGCCTGACCTCGGTCGCGCTGGACACCGAAGCGATCGAAACCACGGCGATCCAACCCAAGGCGCTGAAGACGGCCGTACGTGCGGACGCCGCGACGGAGGATGAGCGGCGGGGGGTCGTTCAGCTCGAGAAATTCGACTCCACGCTGTACTTCCTCGACAAGAGGGAAATCGAGTACCTGCGTACCGCCATCGACGCCGAATACTCTCGGGACCATACCCTCGGTGTCCTCGCGCTCCTCTTCGATATCCTGCAGGCCCAATCGGACTCCGACGTTCGTGACGAAGTCATCGGAGTCCTCGAGAATCTCCTCCCGTATCTTCTCGGAATCGGACGGTTCGGGTCGGTCGCGTATCTCACGGGCGAGCTGCGCAAGATTACCCGGGACACCAAGTTCGAGCCCGCGCACAAGGCGGCCCTGGACGAGTTGCGCGTGAGCGTTTCGGAAGTCGCTACGCTCACTCAGCTCTTCCACGTGCTCGACCACGGCGACGTGCGACCCACGCCGGAAGAACTCGGAATCCTCCTGCGGGAGCTACGGCCAGAAGCGATCCAGACCGTGCTCGTGTGGATCGGTCAGCTGGGTCGACCGGAGGCCAAGACCGCCCTCGTCGAGGCCATCGACAACTTCTTCACCGAGTGGCCCGGCGCGCTCTCCCGGATGACGACCTCGTCGAATCGGACCGCCGTGCACCGCGCACTGCGAATCGCCCACAGGCTCAAACTCTCCGAATTCGCGGAGCCGGTAGGCGACTGCCTCGGCAGTGACGATCCGACGACGCGTCGGCTCGCCGTCCGCACGCTGTTTTCCATCGGCACATCGGCGGCGATCCGATACCTCGTCCGAACCGTCGATGACCCCGATGCGGAGGTTCGCACGGTGACGTATCGGTCGCTTAGGCTGAGACCCTATCGGGGGGCCCAGACCGCCCTCCGCGACGCGATCGACTCGGGCAACTTCGAGTCCAGGGATCTCACGGAACGCAAAGCGCTTTTCTCAGCGTACGGAGCGGTCGCGGGAGGGGCCGGCGTCTCGACGCTTCAGTCGATTCTGAAGGGGAAGAGGGGCATCGGAGGCCGACCCTCATCGGAGACCCGGGCATGCGCCGCGGTGGCGTTGGGCGTGGCCGACTCTGCGAGCGCGCGGTCCGTGCTCAGGGGCGCGACGAAGGACCGCGACCCCGTGGTCCGGAGCGCCGCCAACGCAGCCCTGCGAAGCGAAGGCACTAACTCGTGACGGACGCGCCCACGCCCCACTCCGAAGTCAGCCGAAGCTTCTTGCAGGCTCTCCACGAGGCACTCCGCACCCTGCGCGCGCACGGGACCGACACGGCGAAGGGGCGACGGGCGCTCAATCGCTTGCGCGCAGCCTGCGACCCCCTGCTCGATTCAGAGAGACGCCTCCAGATCCGGATCGTTCGGCAGTCGCTGTACCTCAACGGGAGCGCCCTCGTCAGCGACATCGAGAACTTCGTCTTCTACGAGCACGTTCTCGACACGTTCAGGAGAGCTGGCATCGGAGTCGTGACTTTGACCGGACTCCCTACGCGACGAGACCTCGAGACGTTCCTCGGGCTGGTCGTGCGTCTTTCCAACCTTGAAGACGATCCCAATAAGACGACAAAGCTTCGTCAGGCGCTGACAGCACAGAGTGTCCGCGGCATCGCCATCGACCCGCCGATAGCGGGAGGCGCCGAACTGCCAGGTGAAGAGGAGCGTAAGACCGCGGCCAAGCGAACCTATGAGGAATCCGTCGCGATCTCGAAGGAACTCTTCAACGGCACGCGCATGGGCCGCAGCGCGAACGTGAAGCAGGTGAAGCACGCGGTCCAGAACATCGTCGACGGCGTACTCAACAGCGAGGCGTCCCTCGGGGGGCTGAGCACGCTGAAAGACTACGACGACTACGCGTTCACGCACGCTGTGAACGTCTGCATCTTCTGCGTCGCCATCGGTCGCCGGCTCGGACTCACGAAGGCCCAACTCTACGACCTGGGTCACGCAGGCCTGGTCCACGACCTGGGCATGAGCCGCATCCCGCACGAAATCCTCACGAAGGGCTCCAAGCTCACCGACCAGGAGCGGGCACGAATGGAGGCTCACACCTGGCTGGGGTCCCTGAGCATCTTCGAGCTTCGCGACTTCGGGGAGATCCCATTCCAGAGCATGCTCGTAGCGTACGAGCACCACCTGAAGAGCGATGGTACCGGATACCCGAAGTGTCTGCGCGCTCGAGAGCCTTCTGTCTTCTCGAAGATCATCGCGGTCGCGGCAGCGTTCGACGCGGCCACCAACGAGCGAGCATATTCCAGAGCGCGGCCCGCAGATGAGGTATTGCGTGAGTTGTGGGAGCGAGAAAGCCTCGGTTACGACCCCGTCATCGTGAAGGCGCTCATCAACCTGCTGGGGATCTATCCCGTGGGTACGTGCATTATCCTGGACACGTACGAGCTCGCGATCGTACACAGCGCCAACAGCGACTCGTCGTTCGTGCACCGACCGATCGTACGACTGCTGTGCGACACAGATGGAATGTGGCTGCAACCCGCCCCACTCGTCGATCTCGCGGACACGGACGATGGAGGCAGGTACCACCGCTCGATCATCAAGGTGACGAGCCCCGAGCGCTACAACATCCAGGTGTCCGACTACTTCGTGTGAGGGCGTACAAGGGCCCCACCCGGTCGCTGGGTGGAGCCCCGCTTCCTGCGGCGTGATGCCCCCGGGGGTCAGCTCTCGATCTCGATCTCAGTGAAGCCGTTCTCCATCTCCAACTCGAACTCGAGCAACAGCCCGGTCAAGTCGTAGTCGAACAGATGTAGCGGGATGACGGAACCGTCCGGGCGCAGGAACCATAGGTCCGGACGGACGTCGACCGTCAGGTCCACGCTGGCTGACCCGTCCGCTCCCACGACGAGGTTGGGAATGAGATCAAGCTCGATCTCGATCTCCGCCTCGAGAAAGACCCGGAACCGAACCACACCGGAGGAGGGCGAGTCGAAGGTTCCCACGACCATGCCGCTCGCCTTTGAGGGCCAATCGGGAATTTCCGCGAGAATGTCGGCGCGGAGCACAGTGATGGCGCTCGCCAGCTCGGGATCGTCCTCGTCGTCCTCGAGGTCCTCGATCTCGAACTCGAGTTCCGAGTAGGTGCCCGGTGGAATCAATCCCACGAACGCCTCGATCGGCTGGCCGTCGAGCGGCAAGTCGATGAACCTCGGAGGAGCCTCGAAGTCGGCACAGTCATCGACCTCGGGCACCAGATCGTCGCATCCGTCGTCTTCACCCTCGAGTTCCACCTCGGCAACGATGAGGCGGATCTCCTCGATGGTGAGCGTGCCATTCGTCCCTGTGATGGTCATGGGATCACCCGCGACCGTACTGGGGCCCGACGCCAGCGCCGGACCGCTAGCGCGAATCAATTGCAGGGCACTCGAGGATGTGACTCGGAAGTTCAGCGCCACGTTTTGCGGTCCACCCACGCCTGTGCTGTCACCACAACCGACGGTCCCGGCAGCTACGACGAGTGAGAGTAGGCACCCCAATATTCGGCGTTCGTTCTGTAACATCGTCAAAATCCTCCGAAAGTCGTCGAGTCGATCCAGATGCTCTGCTTCCAAGGCAATACGGATGCCATAGGTCTCATATCGTGTTACAGCAACGTGTTATGCGACTCACCCGACTTCCGGATAGACCCGATGCTCACATGAGCGCCCTTAAACATTGCACGCATATCCGTGGTGTGCATAACTTTGGTGCATGAATCGTAATACTCGATCTCGTATCCTTGCGCTCGTTCCTGAGACCTCCGCCCATGGGGTGCGCGAGGGGGCTGCTGCGGTCGAAATGGACCTCGAACTGGCTCCCTCGGCGGCGGTCCTGCTCGATCACCTCCGGCGCGGCCCCTGGACCGCCACGCTGTTGTCGCTCGCGGTTCCTCTGGTGGACGAGGCCCTCGCGGTGAAGATCGCCGCGGAAGGTTCGGCCGGAGCGCTCCTGCTCTCCTCACCGGGAGCATCGCTGGAGGCGGCACTCCTGGCAGAGCGCGCGGGCGCAGTCGCCTTGCTCCATGAGCCGCTCTCTTCCGCGGATGTCGCAGATCGGCTGAGACTGGTGCTCGACGAGGGTAAGGAGGTCGTTCTGTCCACCCGCCACGACGCCGAGTCCGGGCGGAGCGGTCTCGTCGGGGAAAGCAGGGCGATGGCCGAAGTCTTCGAGATGATCGCCAAGGTCGCGAAGTCGACGTCGACCGTGCTCATCACAGGAGAGTCGGGCACCGGCAAGGAGCTCGTCGCACGCGCGCTCCACGAGGCCAGCGATCGACACGGTGGCTCGTTCGTCACCGTGAACTGCGCTGCTATCCCCGAGCACTTGCTCGAGTCCGAGCTGTTCGGACACGAGAAGGGTGCGTTCACCGGAGCCGTCGCTCAGCGCAGAGGCCGATTCGAGCGCGCGGATGGAGGCACGCTCTTCCTCGATGAGATCGGAGACATGAGCCTCGTGCTGCAGGCCAAGATGCTCAGGGCGCTGGAGGAGCGCACCGTCGAACGCGTCGGCGCGGAGTCCACGACCCCCGTAGACGTCCGCATCATCGCCGCAACGAACTCCGTCCTCGTGGACTCAATGGCGGACGGCACGTTCCGTGAGGATCTCTACTATCGACTCGGAGTGGTGGAGATCTCCATGCCCCCGCTGCGTGAACGCGGCGGGGACGTGCGACGGCTCGCTCTACACTTCGCAGCAGGGTTCGCCAAGCAGCACAAGCGGCCGATCGAGTCGATCAGCGAACACGCGCTCGCTCGCCTCGAGGGTGCCCCATGGCCCGGCAACGTGCGAGAGCTTCGAAACGTGCTGGACCGGGCAGTCCTGCTGACAAGCGGTAGTACGATCCGGAGTGGTACTCTACGGTTGGGCGCGGCGGCTCCGCGAGCATCCTCGCTTGGACCGGGCAGCCCCTCATCCGGTTACCCGGCAACAGCATCGCTCGGCGAAGTCGAGGAAGATCACATTCGCCGCGTC
>JADFLD010000168.1 GCA_022564535.1 Gemmatimonadota bacterium | reverse complement strand
GGGCTCTTGCAGCTCCCCTGGGCGCATTTTCCGCGCTCGCGGGACCCGATGCCGCGCGCACCCGGGGCGATACGACGCTTCGCGATACCGTCCGGAGGGCGCTGAGTCGCGCCGAAGATATCGGCGCGCACATCTGCACCTGGTCCAGCCCGGAATACCCCGACGCACTGCAACAACTGGTTGATCCACCCCCGGTCCTCTTTCTTCGGGGCCGCCTCGAGCTCCTCGGGCGACCGACCGCGGTGACGGTCGTGGGAGCCCGCAAGGCGACCGCACGGGCCCGGGACATCGCGGAGCGCATGGGTCTCCTGCTCGGGCGTTCCGGTGTGACCGTCGTCAGCGGGTTGGCGCTCGGGGTCGATGGAGCCGCCCATGTGGGCGCGTTGCGGAGCGGAGGGGACACCCTAGCGGTTCTGGGCACCGGGCCGGACGTCGTCTACCCGCGCGCGCACCGCCGACTCTTCGACCAGATTCTGGATCGCGGCCTTCTCGTGAGTGAATTCCTACCCGGCGCGAGCGCGATGCCACACCATTTTCCACGCCGCAATCGCATTCTCGCCGCGTTGGCCTCGGCGATCGTGGTGGTGGAGGCCGGACGGCGAAGCGGCTCACTCATCACCGTCGACCACGCGCTCGATCTCGGTCGGGACGTCTGGGTCGTGCCTGGCCCGATCGACTCCTCCGCCTGCATCGGTTCCAATCGGCTGCTGCTGGAGGGCGCGCGCCCCCTCGTGGACGTTGCCGACTTTGCCGCCGAGCTCGCCGGGGAGACGTGGATCGACTGTGGGAAGGCGGAGCGCGTCACGGCGGGTCCGGAGATGCGCATTCTTTCTGCCCTCGCGGAGGATACGCTCCTGGTGGATGAACTCGCGGCCCACGTGGGCCTGCCGGTCTCCGCCGCGCTTGCCCTTCTCACGACGATGGAGTTGCACGGGGAAGTCGTGCGCATGCCGGGAATGCGCTTCAGGCGGGCCGCATGATCGACCAGGGGGCACCGACCCGTGTCGCCTCGATCTACGTGCATGCACCCTTCTGCGCGCGGCGCTGCAGCTACTGCGACTTCGCCGTGACTGTGCGGCGCGAAGGAGATCTGCCTGCCTGGCTCGAAGCCCTCGGCGCCGAGCTCGAGCTGGTGCAGGCAGCCGGTCTGTTCTCGATGGCGAACGAACTCGCCACGCTCTACGTGGGCGGGGGGACGCCCTCGCTTCTCGGGCCCGGGGCGATGGAGGGACTGGCCGCCCTCATCGGGCCGGAGCGGCTTCGGAACCCGGAGCTCGAATGGACTGCCGAGGCGAACCCCGAGAGCTTCACGGACGATGTGGCCGCCGCGTGGAGACGAGCAGGGGTCAACCGCATCAGCCTCGGACTGCAGACGTTCAGCGAGTCCGGCCTGCGGTGGATGGGGCGGCTCCACGGAGTGGAGGGCCCCGTGCGCGCGGTCGCCGCCGCCCGTCGCGTGGGAATCGAAAACATCAGCGTCGACCTGATCTTCGGCCTGCCTCCGGCCCTGGGGCGATCCTGGGACGACGATCTGAACCGCGTGCTCGACCTCGAGGTCCCCCACGTAAGCCTCTATGGTCTCACCGTGGAATCGGAGACTCCGCTGGGGCGTGCGGTGCGTGAAGGAAGGGAGTCACCCGTGGACGAGGAACAGTACCGCGATGAGTTCCTGCGAGCTGCGGCGGTGCTCGGCGAGGCCGGGTACGAGCACTACGAGGTGTCGAACTTCGCACGGTCGGGCGCGGTGGCCCGCCACAACTCGGCGTACTGGGAAGGGACGCCCTACCTCGGATTGGGGAACGGCGCGCACAGCTATGCGTATCCCGTGCGGCGCTGGAACGTACGTGACTGGGAGGCATACCGGTCCCGCGTCGTGGCGGGCCGTTCGGCGGAGGACGATCGCGAGACCGTGGATGCGGAAGCCCACCTCCTCGAGTGCGTTTGGCTGGGCCTCCGTACCCGCGCCGGTGTGCCTCGCCCGGCGGTGGGCACGACCGCGGAAGTCGTCACCCGGCGGTGGGAGCGCGAACAGCTGGCGACAGAGCACGAGGGGCGCATACGGTTGACGGTCGAGGGCTGGCTTCTTCTCGATCAACTCACGATCGAACTCGCTGGCTGCCTCTGAGCGGGGGGGCTCGATCTCCGATCGTGGCTTCAGTCGTGGATTGTTGAAGTCGATCTTACAGATGGCTTGACCCGACAGGGACGGTATTTCGATCTTCGAGTATGGGCGGACTGGAAAAGCGCAGCAGCGCGGGTACGGATCTCACGGATCGGGAACGTCAGGTTCTCGAGGCCGTCGTGCGGACGTACGTGGATACGGCCGAGCCGGTGGGCAGCCGCATGGTTTCGCGCGTCTTCGACTTGGGTGTTTCGGCTGCGACGGTCCGCAACACGATGAGCGATCTGGAGGAGAAGGACTATCTCCTCCGGCCGCACACCTCGGCGGGCCGTGTTCCCACCGACCGCGCGTACCGCTTCTTCGTCGATCGCCTCATGGAACCGCTGGCTCCTTCTGCGGAAGAGCGCGCGAATCTGAAGCGGGAGTTGGACCGACCCGGATCTTCCCCGGTCGAACGACTCGTCCTGCACGCAACGCGAGCGCTCAGCCTCATCTCGAACGAGCTCGGTGTCGCGCTGGCGCCTCGACTCGAGAACGCTATCCTCGAAAAGCTTGAGTTCATCCAGGTCTCGACCCACAAGGTCCTGCTCGTGGCCTCGATCAGGGGCGGGGTGGTGCGGACCATTTACGTCGACCTTCCGATCGAGGTCCCTCCGGAGACGCTGCTCACGGTGGCCGTCACGCTCAACGAGCGTTTGGTGGGTCAGACGCTACAGGAGATCAGCCGAACGCTCCCCGAGCGCCTGCGTGACTCCGCGCTCGACGAGTCGGGCAACGAACTCATCAACATCTTCATGCAGTCGGGCGCGGAGCTCTTCGATTTGCAGCAACTCGATTCTTCGCGCCTCCACCTCGGACCCGCGAGTGTTCTGGCGGGTCAGCCCGAATTCGAGAGCGGCGAACAACTCAAGAACCTGATCAATCTCACAGAGCAACGGGACCTTCTGGCGCGCGCGGTGGGTACCCGCGAGCACGGGGGACGCCTCAAAATCACGATTGGTGGGGAGAACGACGCGAGTGAGTTGTCCGACTTTACGCTCGTGACCGCCGAATACAGTGTGGGAGATCTCAAGGGCGTGATCGGAGTGATCGGCCCCACCCGGATGCCGTACGAGAAGATCGTGGCGATTGTCGACTACACTTCTTCCCTCGTAACCCGGATTCTCTCGAGTTGAGCCGGGATCGCTGCCAAGCGGGTGGTAGATTTCGGAATTCACCTAAGGAATAGATGGCGGACTATTATCAGCTTCTCGGCGTGTCCCGAAGCGCGGACGCGGAGGAGGTCAAGAAGTCGTATCGTCAGCTCGCGCTGAAGTACCATCCCGATCGGAACCAGGGCTCGAAGGAGGCCGAGGAGCGATTCAAGGAGGTCACCGAAGCGTACGAAGTGCTCCGAGATTCTGAGAAGCGTGCGCTGTACGACCGATACGGGAAGCAAGGCGTAAAGGGTAGCGCGGGTGGCGGTGGGCCGGTGGGATTCGACTTCAGCGACGCCATCGATGTGTTCATGCGTGACTTCGGGGGCTTCGGAGGTCTCGAGGACTTGTTCGGAAAGGGTGGAGCGCGCCCCCAGAGGAGCTCCGGCCGGAAGGGGCGTACGGTCAGAATTCGCCTTACGCTTACGCTCCGCGATGTCGCGACCGGGGTTTCGAAGACGGTACGGGTCTCGATTCTGGACAACTGCGGGTCGTGCGGCGGATCGGGCGCGGAGGCGGGTACGAAGCCCGCGACCTGCTCCACCTGCGGAGGGGCCGGCGAGGAGCGCCACGTGCAGCGTTCCGTTTTCGGCCAATTCGTCAGCGTGCAGCCGTGTCGCACGTGTGGGGGCGAAGGCCGCGTAATCCAACATCCATGCCCGAAGTGTTCCGGTGATGGGCGGCTCCGTTCGGAGCACGATATCGAGGTAGAGGTTCCTGCCGGCGTGACGTCGGAGAACTTCTTGACGCTTCGTGGTCGGGGCAGTGTCGGCCAACGGGGCGGTCCGCGGGGCGACCTGATCGTCCTGCTCGAGGTTGAGGACGACCCACGATTCGCCCGTGACGGGTCCGACCTCATTCACGAATTCCCGGTCACCTTCGCTCAGGCGGCGCTCGGGGCGGAGGTCAATGTCCCGACGATCGACGGAACCGCCAGGGTTACGGTTCCGGGAGGGATACAGAGCGGCGAGCTGCTTCGACTCAAAGGCTTGGGTCTCCCCGAACTCAACGGCAATATTCGCGGCGATCAGATCTTGCGTGTGCTCGTCTGGACGCCCGGCGACCTGACCGCCGAGCAGGAGGAACTCATGGAGCGACTCCGGACGATCGAGAGCCCCGCGCCCGACAAGATTCGTCGCGGTTCCCATGGGGGCTTCTGGTCACGCGTCAAAGAGGCGTTTACTGGCGGGTGAATACCCAGGGTCGCCGCTGGCTCGAGATGAGTGTGCGGTGCCCATCGGCAGGGGATCGAGCGGCGTTGCTCGCCGACGGGCTCGTGTCATTGGGTGGGCGCGCGGTCGAGGAGCGCGGTGGCTGGTACGTGTCGTACTTCGCTGAGCCGGAGGACGTCGACGCGTTCGTGCGGGAAGCCCGCGACCTCCTCACTGAAGAGACGGGGCTCTCCTCGATTCAGATCGAGCACGGTTGGCAGCTCCATGAGGATTGGGCCGAGACGTGGAAGCGAGGGTTGGTGCCGCGCCGCGTCTCGGAGCGCATTATCGTGCACCCCTCGTGGTCGTTGCCGACGGACGTTCGCCCCGAGGACGTCGTCATCGTCCTCGACCCGGGCATGGCGTTCGGAACTGCGGAGCACGGGACGACCCGGGGGTGTTTGCGGCTGCTGGACGGCACCGTGCGGAATGGAGAGCGCCTTTTGGATGTCGGCGCTGGGTCGGGCATTCTCGGTATCGCGGCCGCTCGCCTGGGGGCGGACCAAGTCGTCGCGATCGAGGCGGATCCCCTCGCTTGCGAGGCCCTAGTGGAAAACATCGAGCGGAACCGGGTCGCAGATCGTGTTACGCTGATCGAAGCGTGGGCGACGGCCGAGAGCATCGCGGCTCAGGGCCCGGTTACCGGCATCATCGCGAATATCGAGCGCGGTCTCCTCGAGCCCCTCTTCGACGGTTTCTCGAGAGCGGTCGTGCCCGGCGGTTGGCTCATCGTGTCCGGGATCCTCGACGACGAGTGGGACGACCTCCGCGCCGACGTGACGCGGCTGGAGGAGGCGGAAAGGCGTTTACTCGTGCGGAGTAAGCAATATCACCAGAACGCGGAGCATGTCGGACTCTGGCCTGAATGCGAAGTCGCTTCCTGCGTGAGCGACCGCGTCGCCCTCGCGCCGGGAGGGGGGCAATGACAAGCGACGCCCTCTGGGCGCTCTCGTGCGGCAACAGGGCCGAGCA
>JADFLD010000167.1 GCA_022564535.1 Gemmatimonadota bacterium | reverse complement strand
CCTTTCGTGAGAGACTCCTGATCGATGGGCGTCCGCTTTCGGAGCACGCGCTGCTCGGATACGCGTCCGAGGTCCGCGACCCGGTGCTCCGCTCCGGTCTCACATTCTTCGAGGCGGTTACGGTCCTCGCGATGCATGCGTTCGCCCGCGAGGGTGTCGAGGTCGCGGTGATGGAGGTCGGGCTCGGTGGGCGGCTCGACGCCACGAACGTAGTGCGACCCGAGGTCGCCGCCATCACGAACGTTGCCATGGACCACACCGACTTCCTCGGAGAGACGCTTCGCGAGATCGCGCGGGAAAAGGCGGGCATCATGAAGCCCGGTGTGCCGATCGTGACCGGAGAGACGACTCCGGAAATTCTCGGCATCTTCCAGGCCTTGGCTCGCGATGTTGGCTCGCCGCTGATCAGACTGGACCCCGGGGCGCTCGAATCTGTTCGGGTATCGATCGACCAGACTTCCTTCGTCCTGTCGACCGGCACGTGGGGTGACCTCGAGCTCAGCACGCCGCTGGTGGGCTTCCACCAGGCGGCGAACGCGGCGCTCGCGGTCGAGATCCTCGACCAGCTCCGAGAGGACCTGAAGCCTTCCGCTGCAGACATCATCGGGGGCATGGCCTCGGTCGAGTATCACGGGCGCGATGAGATTGCCCAGATCGACGGGCGTACCTGGCTCTTCGACGTGGCGCACAATACCGCGGGCATGCTAACCCTGGTCGACACGATCGATCGATTGGATCTGCCGCGCCCGCTCGTCGCGCTCATTGGCGTGCTCGGGGACAAGGACTGGCACTCCATGCTCCCTCCGCTCCTCTCCCGTGCGGATGCGGCGATCCTCACGCAGCCCCCTTCGGCTCCTCCAGAGCGACGCTGGGACGTGGCGGCAGCGGCCGACCAGGTCGAAGCGCTCACAGTCGTGCGTGTGGTCGAGGACTTCGAGCGGGCCGTCACCCGGGCGAAGGAACGCGCAAAACGTGGGACGGTCGTGGTCACCGGCTCCGTGCATACGGTAGGGTCGGCGATGAGCTTGCTTGGCCTCGACCCCCTTGGAAGGCCGTAGCTCCTCAACAGTTCCCTAGCCCGAAGTCCACCAGATTCCGCACCGCCATGGCTACTCCGCACTTTGCGAAACTTCCAGGATTCCGGGACTTCCCGCCGGAAGAATTCGCGCTCCGTTCGCACATACAGGGGGCGTGGCGGCGCGTTTCTGTACGCTACGGATTCTCTGAGTACGATGGTCCGCCGCTCGAGCCGCTCGACCTCTACGTGGAGAAGAGCGGCCCGGAGATCGTGGGGCAGCTCTACAACTTCATCGACAAGGGCGACCGGGCCGTGGCTCTGCGGCCGGAGATGACACCGTCCCTGGCGCGGATGCTGGGGGAGCGGAGCCGGGGCATGAGCAAGCCTATCCGATGGTTCAGCATTCCTCAGCTCTTCCGCTACGAGCGCCAGCAGCGAGGACGGCTCAAGGAGCATTTCCAGTGGAACGTCGACGTCGTCGGCGAGGCGGGTGTCGCAGCGGACGCGGAGGTCCTCGCTGTGGCCATCGACGGACTGCGCGAGCTGGGGCTCACGTCGGACGATTTTGCCGCGCGAGTATCGGACCGTCGCCTCCTGAGTGCGTTGCTCGAGGTAATCGGTGTTCCGGAAGGGCGAATGGCAGCTGCCTTCACGGTCATCGACAAGATCGAGAGGATGCCGAAGGATAAGGCCACTGCGACGCTCGAATCGGAGGTGGGCCTCGATCGAGGGCAGATCGGGACCCTGTTCGGTCTCCTCGAGTCACCCACCCTCGATGATCTGGCCGAGCGATTCGGCGAGCACCCCGGGGTAGCCCCCGAACTTGGACGGCTCCGTGAGTACGTCGACACGCTCGACGCGATGGGCCTCGGCGACTTTGTTCAAGTGGATCTCCGGATCGTACGAGGGCTCGCCTATTACACGGGCATCGTCTTCGAGCTCTTCGACCGGCGCGGAGAGCTTCGCGCCATCTGCGGCGGCGGACGCTACGACCGACTGCTGGAGCTCGTGGGTGGGGAGCCCCTGCCCGCCGTGGGATTCGGAATGGGTGACGTCGTGCTCGGGGAGCTGTTGGCCGATCGCGGGCTCATCCCTGAGTACAGACGGGAGTTGGAGTACTACGTGGTTCCCGTGACCCCGGAGCAGCGAGGTGAGGCTCTGCGCATCGCCCATGCGCTACGCGAGCGCGGTCATAGCGTGGCCTACTCGTTGAAGGAGCAGGGGGTCGGCAAACAGATGAAGGCCGCGACTCGTGAGGGAGCGCGCACCGTACTCGTCGTGGGACCGGATGAACTCGAACGCGGGTGCGTGGTTGCGCGTAATATGGCTTCGGGTGAGGAGACCGACGTTCCGCTCACCGAACTACGGTGAGTGGGTCGAAGCGGAGTGCCCGGCGACGGGCTGCCCGGTCGAGCCGAGCCGACGAGAAAGATGCTCAAATCATGCATGAGGTGGCTCAAAGAGCCATTCGAAGGCTGGACGTTCTCGAATGGGTCATCCTCCTGGCTGCGGCGCTGCTCGCGAGTCTCGGTGGGGCCGCGGTCGCGTGGATGCTCGGGCCGACATCGGCTTGGGACTTCCGTTCCACATGGATTGGTGCGTCCTTGGTGCTCTTCGTAGTGCCGGGCACGATCGCGATCGTGCGAAGCCGGAGAGAAGAACGCGCCGATGCGCTCGGCACGGACACGAACCGGAAGAGAGACGATGGCTGACGACAAGAAGTTGACGCCGAGAGGGGAGGACTTCGCCGCTTGGTACAACGAAGTCGTACTTCGCGCAGAACTGGCCGACTACTCACCCGTGCGCGGTTCGATGGTCATACGTCCTTGGGGCTACGGGATCTGGGAGCACATGCAGCGCGCCCTGGACGACATGCTCAAGGAGACCGGGCACGAGAACGCCTACTTCCCGTTGCTCATCCCGATGAGTTTCATCGAGCGCGAGAAAGAGCACATCGAGGGTTTCGCACCTGAGTTGGCGGTCGTCACTCATGCCGGCGGCAAGGAACTCGAAGAGCCCCTGGTGATCCGGCCGACGTCCGAGACCATCATCTACTCGATGTACGCGAAGTGGGTACAGAGCTATCGCGATCTTCCGGTCCTCATCAATCAGTGGGCCAACGTCGTGCGGTGGGAGCTACGCACGCGCCTCTTTCTCCGGACGACGGAGTTTCTCTGGCAGGAGGGACACACGGCCCACGCGACCGCGGAGGAGGCGGAGGAGGAAACGATCCTCATTCTCGGTATCTACAAGAAGTTCATGGAGGAGTGGATCGCCATGCCGCCGCTCACCGGACTCAAGTCGGAGTCGGAGAAGTTCGCGGGCGCCGTGCGCAGCTATAGCTGCGAGGCGCTCATGCAGGACAACAAGGCGCTTCAGGCGGGCACGTCGCACTTCCTCGGCCAAAACTTCGCGAAGCAGTTCGACCTCAAGTTCCAGTCGGAGGCCGGCCAGGAAGAGTACGCGTGGAACACGTCGTGGGGCGTGTCGACGCGACTCGTCGGGGGCATGGTCATGACGCATGGCAACGACGAGGGGCTCGTCGTGCCCCCCCGTCTCGCGCCGGTTCAGGCGGTGATTGTGCCGATCCTGCGAGGAGATGATTCGAGCCCGGTGCTCAAAAAGTCCGATGAAGTTGCGGCGCGTCTCAAGGCCGCGGGTGTCCGCGTGAAGATCGACGCCCGCGAACACCTTTCGGCGGGCGCCAAGTACTATGAGTGGGAACGCAAGGGCGTGCCGTTCCGCATCGAGGTCGGTCCGAAAGACATCGAACAGGGTCAGCTCGCGCTCGTGCGGCGGCTCACGCCCGCGGGAGAGAAGCGAAAGGCCTTCGTGCCGGAAGATCAGGCGATCGCCGAACTTCCTGCCCGGTTGGAGGCGTTCCAGACGGAGCTCAAGGAAGCCGCACTGGCTCGGCGTGAGGCGAACTCCATGCGCGGCGTGAAGAGCCTGGGCGAGCTGGAGGAGGCGCTCAATGGTGGAGCCGGCTTCGTCTACACCGGCTGGAACGGCGACCCGGCGGTGGAGGAGGCCGTCAAGGAGCGGATGAAGGCCACGCTCAGGGTGCTCCCGGGGGAAGAATTCCGTTCCGGGGAAGCCCCGCCCAAGTGCGTGTCCGGAAATGGCGACGCCATTGCGGAGGTGGTGTGGGCGAGGGCGTACTGACCGGACTATTTCCGCGCGTTGACGGAGAGCTTTGCGTCGGTAAGGTCCCGGCCCGCGAGCTCGCCGACCGATTCGGCACGCCACTGTACGTGTACGACCTTCGTTGGATCAAGGAGCGGGTTCGGATCTTCCACGAGGCGTTCCAGGGGGTGGACCACCTTCTCGCCTATTCGGTGAAGGCGAACGGCAACCTGTCGATCCTTCGGGCGCTCAATGAACTCGGGTGTGGGGCGGACATCACGAGCGGAGGTGAGCTCTTCCGCGCGCGGCGCGCGGGCATTCCGGCCAAGAAGATCGTCTTCGCGGGGGTTGGCAAGACTCGAGACGAGATCGCGGCCGCACTCGACGAGGACATTCTCGCGTTCAACGTCGAGAGCCGGGGAGAGTTGGAGCGAATCGACCGGGTCGCCGCCGACATGGGCGTTCGCGCGCGTTTCGGCATCCGCGTCAACCCGGACGTCTTCGCCGCCACGCCTCACGAATTTACGCGGACCGGACATTCCGAGACGAAGTTTGGTGTGCCTTGGGATGAAACCGTCGCCCTGTACCATTGGGCCGCGCGACGCGCGCACCTCGAACCGGTCGGCATCGACGTGCACATAGGCTCGCAGATCGTCGATCCGACGCCGTACCTGACGGCGCTCGATCGCGTCCTGGAACTCGCCGACGAACTCGCGGGTGAGGGCATACACCTCGAGTACCTGGACATGGGAGGGGGCTACGGGATCAGCTACGACGGCCAGCCGGCCATGGATATCGATCAACT
Organism: Gemmatimonadota bacterium; assembly: GCA_022564535.1. The sequence goes on along the minus strand of JADFLD010000167.1, from coordinate 556 downwards.
GGCTTCCCAGCTCGTCCCACGACTCGCGGTCGCGGGTCTTCGCCTGATCTTGGAACCCGGCCGGGCGGTGGTGGGGGATGCCGGTGTGCTCCTGACCCGCGTGCAGTACGTAAAGCGGAGCGGCGGGAAGACGTTCGTTATCGTGGATGGTGGCATGAGCGAACTGATAAGGCCCAGCCACTACGGAGGATACCACGAGATTGAAAACGTCGGACCGGTCGTCGGCCGACCCGTGGAGTCCGTGGACGTCGTCGGTCCGATCTGCGAGACCGGTGACTTTCTGGCCCTCGATCGGGAGATGCCCCTTCCCGAGGAAGGTGATCTCTTGGCGGTCCGGACGGTGGGGGCGTACGGCTTTGCGATGGCGTCGAACTACAACGGCCGGCGAAGACCCGCGGAAGCGCTCGTGGACGGCGCCGAGGTGAAGGTCATCCGGCGACGAGAATCCTTCGAAGACCTTATCCGCGGGGAAGAATGAGTCACCAGCACGATCGCGTTCTGATTTTGGACTGTGGCTCGCAGTTTACGCAGCTCATCGCGCGCCGCGTTCGCGAGG